>JAJFUB010000090.1 GCA_021372615.1 bacterium
ACCGCTCCCACGGCTCCCAGAGGAGCCCGGCGTCATCTCGGCAACGTCCCTGAACCCCTCCCCCTCGAACCCCAACCCCAGCCGATGACGCACCGTCTCCACGCCTGCTAGCGCCTCCACGACCTCCGCCCGCAGGGACTGGTGGGCGACGACTGCCGTTGGGGCTGCGTCCTGGAGGATGAACTGCATCTCCTGGGGGCGCAGGCGGATGTTGATGGGCAGAGCGATGGCCCCCGCGCGGATGGCGCCCAGGTAGCAGATGATCGAGTGCAGGCAGTTGGGCATGACCAGCGCCACGCGGTCGCCAGGCTGCACGCCCAGGTCCGCCAGCCCCGCTGCGAATGCGCGGATCATCGCGTCGAGTTCGCGATAGCTCGTCGGCTGGCCCTCGAAGATGACGGCCGTGCGGTCGGCAAAGAGCCGCACCGCGCGGTCCCACAGCTTGTTCAGGTTGTGGAGGCTCTGCAGGTCGTCCATGGGCCCTGCTATTCGCTGTCCGGGTAGGTGTGCGTGAACTCGCGGTAGCCCGTCATGTCGAACCAGTCGGTCGCGACGGCCCAGGGCGCGCCCACCTCGGCGTAGGTCTTGCCGGCGGCGTAACCGCGGTCCAGCCAGTCGCTGATGTCGTTCAGGCCGGTGAAGATGGACTTCTCGCGCGGCTCGCGGGTGACGAACTCGGGGGCCACCGTCACCGGCGCCCCGGCCGATTCCCACGCGCCGTTGAGCGCCAGCACGTACGGGCGGGCCATCGCCAGCGGGCCGTTCAGCTCCGCGTCCACGCCCTGCATGAAGCGGATGCAGTTGCGGAAGACCTCGTCATGCTCGCGGGTGCCGTCGTCGGGGATCACCTCCTGGGTGCCATCGGCCCAGGTCACGGTCGCGTCGCCGCTGATGGCCCAGTCCACGGCCCCCTGCTCGCCCTCGATGTGGCTCCACGGCCCCCGCGTCTTCCAGCCGGCCAGCGTCGTCAGGTACGTGACGTCCACGCCGCTGGCCGTCTTGACCGCCACGGCGCTGGTGTCCACGCTCTGGATCGGGTGGGCGTGGTACAGCTCGCCGCGCACGCTCAGCGGGTCGCTGGCATGGCCCCACTCGGACGAAGCCCAGTACAGCGCGTTGAACAGGTAGTGGGCCAGGGCGTTGCAGGTGGGGCCGTCCAGGCAGATCTTGCCCTCGTGCATGATCCGCCCGGCCCAGGCGTTGCGGGCGTAGTAGGCGTCGTCGCGGATCCACTCCGCCATGACATTGATCCGCCGGACCTGCCCGAGCTTCCCGTCGCAGATCAGCCGCTTGACGGCGCGGGTGGTGCACTTGGACTGGTTCTGGAAGCCCACGCAGCAGAAGTGGCCGGTGCGCCGCTCGGCCTCGATCATGGCATCAATCTGCTGGATGACGGGGGCCGGGGGCTTCTCCAGCAGCACGTCATAGCCGGCCTCGAGGGCCGCGATGGTCGTCTCCGCGTGGTCGGGGATGGCCACGGGGAGAGCCACAAGCTGCGTGTGGCCGTGTTCGGCCTGCAGCATCTCCGCATAGGAGTTGTAGACCTTCACCCCGCGGGCTTCGTACTCCGCCACCGCCGCGGCGTATACGTCCGGCCGGCGGATGACGGCACAGGTCTGCCGCGCCAGGCCCTCCTGCTCCATCTGGCGGATGGAGCGCGCGTGGCTGGCCGCGAAGTTGTTGGTTCCGACGAGACAGATGGTGATCGGCTCGGGCAAGAGAGTGTGCTCCTTTGATGACAGGCTAGCGCGGGGTGGGCCTGAGCTTGAGAGGACGTCGAGGGTGAGAGGCAGACCAGAACCATCCTCTTCATCCTTCCCTTCATCCTCGCCATCCTCTCCGTCGTTGCCGTTGCTTCAGACGCGCCCCCGCGTGCGCTCGTAGTTCAGGGCCGCTTCGCTGCGGATGTCGTAGGCGGGCTCACTGACGGCCAGCGTGCCTTCCCGCACCATCTCCACCAGGGGTGAGGTGAGCTTGTCGAAGGGCGGCTCGACAAGCTGGCGTAGGCGCGCCGACGCGTAGATGGCCATCATGATCTCTTCGGTGACGACGGCCCGCCGCCCGGAGTTGCGGTGCTCTGGTCCGCCCTCCATCCACGCGATGAGCTCCTCCAGCGGCGAGGGCTGGGGCAACAGCTCCAGGTCCTGCCAGCCCTTCTGCTCGTCGTTGAGCATGATCGCGTTGTGGAAGTCCGCCTTGATGACGCCCTCGGGGCCGCAGAGCTGATAGGACGTCTGGGCGCGCTCTTCGCCCAGCATGTCCACTTCCAGCACCAACTCGTGATTGCCCTCGAAGCGGATGATGGCGGCGGTCTTGTCTTCGGCAGGCAGGCCGCGCTCGTAGCGGTTGGTGGTGCGCTCGACCTGTGCGATGACCCCCGTCCAGGCCGGGTCACCCAGCATCCAGCGGAACAGGTCAATCCCGTGGCAGCCGTTGTTGAGCATCCCGCCGCCGGTGCGCCAGAACAGGGATAGGGGTGCGCCGATCGCCCCGTGAGCGATGGCCCGCCGCGCCGCCACATACGAGGGGGCGAAGCGAAGCTGGTGGTGCACCGCCAGCTTGGCCCCGTGGTCCTCGGCGGCCTGGACCATGTCGCGGGCCTGGCCCAGGTCCTGGCCCATCGGCTTCTCGGCCAGGATGCCGCGCACGCCCGCTTCGGCGGCGGCGATGCTGATCTCGGCATGGGTGCCGTGCCAGGTGCAGATGCTGAGAATGTCCGGCTGTTCGCGCGCCAACAGCTCCTCGTAGTCCTCGTAGCCGGCGGGGACATCGAACTGCTCGCGGAAGCCCCGCAGCTTCTCGGGGTCAATGTCGCAGGCGGCCACGATGCGCGTGGCGGGGTTCTCGACGTAGTACTTCGCATGGGTGCGGGAGATCCCGCCGGTGCCCACGAAGGCGACGCGATAGACGTCGGGCATGACTTCCTCCAACAACTGGACGTGGCACGCACATTCGCGACCGGCGCCGGCAATCCCTCCGCAGGCAGGAAAGGCCGTGCGAGTCACGGAACCATGGGCCGCAATGGACGACCGCAAGCGCCGGACAATCGTGGTTGTCGCCGCCCTGGCGCTGGGGCTGCCGGTGCTCTTCATGGGCCCGACACTGCTGCTGGGCCGCCCGCTGATCCGTGACGACGCCGCCCAGTACGTCTACCCTCAGTTCCACGCCTACGCCCAGGCCCTGCGGAGCGGCCATTTGTACCTGTGGGACACGCACCAGTACTGCGGCCTTCCGGCGCTGGCCACGGGCCAGAGCATGGGCCTGTACCCGCCGCACCTGCTGCTGTTCCGGGCGCTGCCCTGGCAGTGTGCCATACACATGGGCTACTGGCTGCACCTGGCCCTGGCCTTAGCCGGCTTCATGCTCGTGGCGCGACGGCTGGGGCTGTCCACCGCAGCGGCAGCTCCGGGGGCGTTGCTGTACACGTACAGCGGCTATCAGGCCGCCCACCTCGTGCACTACAACTTCGTGGCCGGAGTGGCACACCTGCCGCTGATGGTGTGGCTACTGGACCGGGCACTGGCCCGGGGGCGCTGGCGCGACTGGGGCCTGTTGGGGCTCGAGGCAGCCCTGGCCTTCCTGGTGGCCCATCCCCAAGTGTTTCTCATCAGTGCCTTCGCGTGTGTGCTGTGGCTGTGCCTGGCGCGGACCTCTCCGAGTAGCGCGGGCGGCCCGCCCGCGCGCGACGAGGGCCGGGCAGGCGAGGCCGCCTGCCCTACTCGCCGCACAGCTCGCCTGTGGGGCCTCCTCGCCGCCGGCGCGGTCTTCCTGCTGCTCATCATGCCCCAGCTTCTGCCGACGGTCGAGATGGCGCGGCTGAGTCGGGAGGCCTTTGCCCACACCTCCATCACCACGGCCGAGTTCGCAGAGAGCTACGGCTACGGGCAGCTTGACCTCATCCGGCTCATCCTGCCCAACCTCTTCGGGACAGTGGAGACAAGCGTCGTGGGCGGGGGACCGCAGTTCCACGAGACCTGCGCGTACGTCGGTGTCGCCGGGTTGCTGCTGGCGCTGGCGGGCCTGGTGCTGGGGAAGGGCAGGCGAGGCTGGTGGTTCTGTGTGGCGGCGGTGGCGCTCGGCGCGGTGCTCATGTGGTCCGGGAACCCGCTGTATGGGCTGACGGCCAAGCTGCCCTTCGTCAGCAGCTTCCGCGCGATGGGCCGGTGGGCGCCTATGCCGATCTTCGCCCTGGCGCTGCTGGGGGCCATGGCCTTCGAGAGTCTGCCCACCGCGACGCCGGAGCGGCGGCACGGGGCGCTGAAGCTGGTGGGACTGGTCGGGGGCCTGCTCACGCTGGCGCTGCTGGCGCTGTGGGTGACCTTCGGGGCCGAGAGCGGTGCTCTGACCCTCCCGGGCCACCCCGACAGGGCGATCCCCGTCGCGAACATGGCCGCGGCCATCTACAACTGGCTGGTCGGGTGGGAACCGGTCGTCCTGCTGGCGGGGCTGGTGCTGACGTGTGTAGGCCTGTGGGGGCGGATGCGGCCGCGCTGGCGGGCGGCCGTCCTGCTGGTGGCGGTGGGGTTGCCCCTGTGGCAGTTCTGGGGTCTGACCAACCACGCGGGGCCCAGGGACTACTACATCCTGAGACCTGACATCCCGTGCGTCAATCGTGTGACCACGCTGCCGCCGGCGCTGGTCCGGCCCGACGGTTGGCCCGAGAAGCAGGACCTGGACCCGGTCTACGGATGGCGCGACCTGCTCACCCCCGCCCTGGGCACGGTCTTCGGCGCCAGCTATGCCGAGGGCTACAAGCAGGGCCTCGTCACACCCTCGACGCTGCGCATGTGGACCGAGTACATCCGCTATGGCACACAGGCTTTCACAGGCGTCGTGGACACCACGGCCGAGACCATCGAGCGCGTTGGCACCCCCGCCGAGCGCATGAAGCGGTTCCACCGGCTGTGCGGGGTCGCCTCCATCGTGACCCCCGGCCGGATCAGTGACCCCGACCTGGTCCTGGTCAAGGACGGGCCCGTGCGGGTCTATCACTACGGTGACGACCGGCGTCTGGCCTGGCTGGTGGGGACGACTATCGTCGTCCCCGAGCCCGAGGAGCAGCTCCAGACGGTGAAGCTGCGTTCGTTCGACCCAATGAAGCAAGTTGTGCTGGACCGCGACGTACCGGGCGTGGGGCAGGAACTGCCCTTCATGAGCGCCGACGTCTACGGCCCACAGGGCGACTTCAGCACCACCAGCCCGCTCCCGGCCGTGCTGGTCGTCTCCCAGGCCTGGTATCCGGGCTGGAGGGCCTCGGTGGATGGGAAGCCCGCGCCGCTGCTGCGGGCAAACTACGCCTTCTGCGCCGTCCCGGTGCCGGCGGGCCAGCATCATGTGCGGCTCGTCTTCGCGCCGCCCCTGTGGCGGCTGGGCCTGCTGCTGGCGCTGGCAGGGCTGATTGTGTTCGTCCTGCTCGTGTGGCGCGGGGCGCCGCGAGGGGACGAGGGGGGCGCCCGGTGAACGTCAACGCAGGCGCCCTGGTCGCTGCGGTGGGCGTGGGCCTGTTCAGCCTCGCCCTGTCCGCCAACCTGGGCTTCTACACTACCACCGGCATGGTGGCGGTGCTGGTGACGGCCGTGGCCGTCATCGCCCTCTGCCTGCGCCGCGAACCCCTGCGCCTCGCCCTGCGCCCCTGGCAGGTCAGCACACTCCTCCTGGCGCCGTGCGTCGCCCTCGCGATCTACTTGTTGTCCCATGTGGCGTCAGCCACCGACCCCTGGCACACGATGGGGTACACGCTCCTGGGCTTCGTCACCGTGCTGGCGCTCCTGGCGGCCTGGCTCACCCGGCGGGGCGCCGCTGACGGGGCCACGGCGGCGCTGATCGGGCTGGGCTGCCTGCTGAGCGGTTGCAGCGCCCTGGCCCCGCAGTTGCGGTTCGGGGAGCCGGACGATCTGCACCTGACGCTGGTCACGGCCCTGGGGATGGCCTCGCTCCTGTCCGCCGCCGTCCTGACGTGGCTGAGCTTCCTGCTGCAGCCTTCGTACGAGCGCAGCCGGCGGGCCTGGATGGCGCGCTGGGGGGTGCTGCTGGTGTTGGGTGGGGGCGTGCGCGTCCTGGCGGTCACGGGATCGCCGGAGCCTGTCATTGATGTACACACCTGGCTGACCTACGCGCCCCGGTTCCTGCTGGCGGGCGAGAACCCCTACAGCGCCTCGTATCCGAGCCCCTATGGCACCGAGCGGGCCGCCCGCTTCCACATCCCCCAGCAGCCGGAGGCCCATCCGGCGTCGTACTCGCCCGGGGTGATCCTCAGCGGCATCCCGGCGGCGCTGCTCGGGTGCGACGCACGCTACACGAACATTGCGGCCGACCTGCTGGCGGCCCTGGCGCTGCTGTTGGTGGGGCGGAGGTGCCGCCGGCCGGATCTGGGGGTGCTGGCCTCGGGTCTGTACTTGTGCCTTCCGCGCGCTCCGTTCATGATCGAGCAGGCCTGGTATGAGCCGCAACTGGCGGCCTGCGCGGGGCTGTTCGCGTTGTGCCTGCCGCAACGGCCGTGGGCTGCCGCGCTGGCCCTGGGGGGGCTGCTGTCGCTGAAGCAGTATGTGGTCGTGCTGGCGCCGTCGCTGGCCGGCATGTGCCGCCGCCACTGGCGGGTGGCGCTGGGGGGGCTGGGTGTCGCTGGCCTGCTCTCGGCGCCGGTGATCCTGTGGGACGCGCGCGCCTTCTGGGAGATCGCGGTCCGGGCCCAGGTCGGCCGGGCCGTCGTAACCCACGCGCTCACCATCCCGGCCTTCCTGAGCAACGAGTTCGGCTGGACGCTGCCCCGGGTCGTGGTCTGGCCGGCGCTGGCCGTGCTGGTGGGACTGCTCGGGTGGCGAACACCGGCAGCGGGGCGAGGGCCGGGCGGGCTGTACCTGGCAGCGGCCCTGCTCGCGTTCAACGTGCTCGTGCAGGGGTTCCCAAACTACTACTACCTGGCAGAGTTCCTACTACTGCTGGGAGTGGTGCAGAGCGGGGGCGGCGAGGGCGAAGGCTCGACACTCACGCCGACGGGCGGGCCACCCGGGGCGTGAAGCGAACGGGGCTCCCGTGTGCGCGGGAGCCCCTGTCGTGTCAGCTATGCGGCGGCCTAGTGGCCGTCGCCGTGCGGGTCTATCTTCTCCAGCTTCTCCAGCTTCGCTTCCAGGTCTGCCGGCATCGTCTTCTCCGGGTGCTTGGAGTAGTAGTCCTTCAGCGCCATGGCAATGCCCTGCTCGCCCAGCACCGAGCAGTGCATCTTCACCGGCGGCAGGCCCCCCAACTCGTCCACCACCGTCTGGTTGTCTACCTGCAGGGCTTCCTGCAGCGTCATGCCCTTGACGAGTTCCGTCAGCATCGAGCTGACGGCGATGGCAGCCCCGCAGCCGAACGTCTGGAACTTGATGTCCTCGATGCGCTCGGTCTCGGGGTCAATCTTCATGGTGATGCGCATCATGTCCCCACACTTGGGGTTGCCCACATCACCGACGGCATCCGGGTTCTCAAGCTCGCCGACATTGCGCGGCTCGCGGAAATGCTCCAGGACCTTCTCTGAGTACACGCGTCCTCGTCCCTTCTCGGCCATGACGGCCGTGCTCTGGGGCGATTATAGCAGCAACGCGCCACCGGGGGCAATCGTTTGCATCATGACAGGTTACATGGTAACATGATCCCGTTCCGGAAGCACACTTGAGGAGGACTGCGCGATGAAGCATCTGCTGCCACTGGCAGTGATTGTGAGCCTCATCCTTGCCTGCTGTGTCACCGCCCATGCCAGCCAAGGCGCCGGACACGTGTATGTCGCCCTCAAGGCCATGGAACAGGCCCCTCCGGCCGTTCGCGCCATCATTGACTCCAACCCCAACGCCTACTTCGCCGGCGCCACCGGCCCCGACATCGCCCTGACGACCTGGCTGATCGCCGAGGCCTTCGGGTGGCACCACCCCGGTGTCGAAGCGCACTACGAGAAGACCGGCCAACTGATCGCGAACATGCTGCGGATCGCATCCACCTACCCGGAGGGCGCGGCGCGCAACCAGGGCCTGGCCTTCGCGCTCGGGTGGCTCACCCACTACTGTACGGACTGCGTGGTTCATCCGCTGGTCAATGAGTGCGGCGGCTCCTTCAGCGCCGGCTCCGAGCACCAGATCCGCCACAAGCAGCTCGAGGTCGTCGAGTGCGCCCACGTCTACGAGAAGAAGTACGGCGACCTCGACACCCAGTACAGCATCAGTTCCCTGGCTGTGCCGATTGACCTGATCCGAGCCGGTTTCTACGCCACCTACCCCGACAAGGTCGTCTACAGCCCCGAGCTGAACGCCATGCAGGGCGCCGGGTCGTTCGTGGCGGACCTCGCGAAGTCGTCCCTGCTGATGGCCCAGGCTACGTCCTGGCTCGTGAGCGCCTACCGCGGGGAATGGAACCCGGCGCGCGGACCGGTTTTCAGCACCGTGCTCAAGGGCTACACCCCTACGCCGGACGAGTACAAGGGCCTGATGAACCCCTTGCGCATTGACCGCGTCGAGCTGGAGGAACCGGACCGCGATGCCGGCGAGACCGAGGGCAAGCTGAAGGTCACCTACAGCATCACCGACCTGAAGCTCTACAAGCTCTTCTGCAACCAGTGGGACAGCCGCATCGGGCGGGCCGTCAGCAACGCGGTGAACCTGTTCAACGCCTATGCGTCCAACCCCGGGGGCTTCATGCCGCCCGACCGAAATCTGGACACGGGCGGGGCCGAGGGCTCCACCTTCGACCTGGCGCAGGAATGGCCAGGTCAGCCGGAGATCAACGAGGTGCTGGCCTTCGCCGACATCACCGGCCCTGAGAACCGCGATGTATCGCGCCTGGACAAGACCGGGCAGTGGTACCCCATCCCCTTCCGTCTGCCGGGCGTCGGCGGCGACAACATCGGCGCAATCAGCCAGGCGAAGGGCTGGAACAGCGGCGAGACCGGTACGGCCTTCCTGAAGATCCCCTTCGACTGCAGCAAGGTGGGCGACTACCATGCCAAGATCCGCCTGGCGTTCGCGCAGAAACCCTCGAAGCGGGTATTCGGTTGGCCGGAGCAGGGCCAGACCGTCGAGGCGACCTGGGAAGGCGACCTGCTGGGCGCCAAGCCAGAGCTGTCCATCCTGTTTCTGGTAGACACCAGTGGGAGCATGGACGGGAGCAAGATCGCCGCCGCTCGGGCGGCGGTGAAGGCCTCCGTGGATCAGACCAATGACGGCAAGACCGAGTGGTGCCTGGTGCGGTTCGGCGGCTGCAGCGTCAAGGTGATCTGCCGCTTCAGCATGGACGCGGCCAAGATCAAGGCTGCCGCTGACCTGCTGGGCGCCGGGGGAGACACCCCGCTGGTCTACGGCCGGGAGAAGGCGCTGGCGTACCTGACGGGCCGGGGCCAGGGCCAGCAGGGCCGTCTCGTGATCCTGTGCGATGGCCAGAACAATTGCACCGAGCACGGTGGCATCACCCAGCCGGAAGCCAGCGCCCAGCTCCAGAGACTCATGCAGGAAGTCCAGACCATGCCGCTGGGAGGTGGCCGCTGATGCGAGTGTGGGCCCTCATCGCTTGCAGCCTCATCCTGGCTGCGCCGCTGTTGGCGCAGGCTCAATACGACTTCGCGGCCGAGGCGGAGGAGCTGGCCGTGCCGGGCGAGACGGTCCAACAGGCCGCCGACAAGACCGCCCAGGTGCTGCGTAACTCGCGCATGAAGGTGAGCATCAGTACGGTCGGGTTCGACATCAGGGCCGGCTCCGAGGCTGAGAACTGGCTCAAGGACACGGCGCGCATCGGCGGCGGCGCGTACTTCACCGCCAGCGACAGCGGCCAACTGGCCCAGGCCCTCGGTAGCGCCGCCTCCGGCCGAACGGTCACGACAGTCGCCTCCAACGTGGTGATGCTGACCCAGCCGCGCGAGAACGACGTGGTCGGACCCAACATTGACATCATCGGCCGGGCCGACCCGACGCAGGTCGTCGTCATCTACACGATCGTGTACGACGCCGCGACCGGCGACAAGCTGCGCACCGTGCCGGGCATCCGCAACCGCCCCAAGGAGACCGGCGACTTCACCTTCCGCATCGCCACACCCCGGGTGAGCTTCGGGATGACGGACAACCCGCCGCCACTGCGGTACGAATTGCACGCGCACACCGTGCAGCCGGACGGGACCAAGGGGCCGGAGGTCATTGTGAACCTGTTCGCCCCGAAGACGAAGTAGGGCCCCATGCGCACCTACAATGCCACCGGCATCACTCTGGCTGTGCACAAGTATGGCGACACGGGACGTGTCGCCACTTTTCTTACCGAGGAGCACGGCAAGGTCGAGGCGGCGGCGCGGGGGGTGGGGAAGCCGGGGAGCAAGCTGGCGGCTGCCGTCGAGCCCCTGACGGTCTCGAAGCTGCAATTCGCCCAGGGCCGGGGGCTGGACCGTCTGGCCCAGGCGGAGGTCATGGAGGCCTACCTGCCGCTGCGTCACGATCTGCAGGGCCTGGCCCATGCCAGCTACCTGCTGGAGCTGACCGACCTGCTGACCGAGCCGGGGGACCCCGTGCCAGGTCTGTTTGCGGACCTGACGGCCGCTCTGGCGGCCATCGTCGCCGGGGATGATGCAGAGCTGCTCGCCCAGGCGTTCACGCTACGGCTGTTCGCCCGGCAAGGCATGGCCCCGGAGTTGCGGGAATGCGTGGAGTGCGGCGGCCCGCTGGAGGGGGAGGCGGGGTATGTACCGGCCCAGGGGGGCTTTGTGTGCCGCCGGTGCACGCCGGGCACGCAGGGGCGGCTGACCGTGTCGGGGCAGTCGCTGGGAGCGCTTCGGTCGCTGCTGACGATGCCGCTCAGTCACTTGAGGCGCCTGAGCCTGACCCCGGCCGCGCGGCGGGAGATGGGGCGGGTCATCCAGGCCCACACGGACTACCATGTGGGCGAGCAGCTCAAGAGCCGCAAGTTCCTCGACAAGCTACACCGGGCGTGAGGAGCCATGGACAACGCCGAGATCGCTCGTTTCCTGGCCGAAATCGCTGACCTGCTCAACATCGCGGGCGAGAACGTCTTCAAGGTCCGCAGCTACGAGCGCGCCGCGGAGACCGTGGCGGCCCTGCCCCAGCCGGTCGAGAAGCTGGCCGCCGACGGCGCTCTCACCGACATCCCCGGCATCGGCAAGAGCATTGCCGAGGTCATCACCGAAGTCGTCACCACCGGACAGTCCTCCTATCGCGAGCAGCTCCTCGAGCAGGCCCCCGAGGGCCTGCTGGAGATGCTGCACATCCCTGGCTTCGGCCCGCGCAAGGCGGGGCAGGTCTACCACGAGTTGGGAATCAGCAGCCTGGCGCAGCTGGAGACAGCCGCGCGAGAGGGCCAGTTGCGGGGGCTGAAGGGCTTTGGGGCCAAGACCGAGGAGAAGATACTGGAAGGCCTGGCGCAATTGCGGGCCGGGCAGGAGCGGGCGCTGTTGGGCGAGGCGCTGCCGTTGGCGGAGGCTCTCGTGGAGACGGTGCGGGCCCATCCGCTCGTGCGGCAGGCCGAGATGGCGGGCAGCTCACGCCGCCGCCGCGAGACCATCGGTGACCTGGACATCCTGGCCACCAGCGACCAGCCGGGGGAGGTCACGGTCTGGTTCGCCGCTGAGGGCGGCCTGGGCCATGTGGAGCTGGCTGGCGACACGAAGGTCAGTGGCCGCACCCCGTCGGGCCTGCAGGTGGACCTGCGGGTGGTACCGCCCGAGTGCTATGGTGCGGCCCTGCAGTACTTCACGGGCTCGATGCAGCACAATGTCCGCCTGCGCGAGCGTGCCCAGAAGCGCGGCCTGACCATCAGCGAGTACGGCGTCTTCGAGGGGGAAGCCGGCGCCAAGGGGCGGCAGGTGGCCGGCGACACCGAGGCGAGCGTCTACGCCGCTGTGGGGCTGCCGTGGGTGCCGCCCGAACTGCGCGAGGACCGGGGCGAGATCGCGGCGGCCGAGGAGGGTCGGCTGCCGGCGCTGATTGATCTGCCCGACATCCGTTGCGACCTGCACATGCACACCGACGCCAGCGACGGGCGCCTGACCCTGGCCGAACTGGCTCAGGCCGGCCGCGAGCATGGCTACAGCCACATCGCCGTCACCAACCACTCCGAGGCCCTGGTGATCGCCAACGGGCTGGACCGGGATCGCCTGCTGGCCCAGACTGACGACATACAGCAGCTCAATGCTCGCCTCCGGGGGTTCACTGTCCTGGCAGGCATCGAGGCCGATATCCTCGTGGACGGCTCGCTGGATGTGCCCGAGGCAGCCTGGTCGGGGCTCGATCTCGTGATTGGCGCCATCCACAGTGGCTTCAGCGGCGATGCGGACAAGATGACCCAGCGGATTGTCACAGCGATGGCGAGCGGTCGCATGGACATCCTGGCCCACCCGACCGGGCGTCTGCTCCTGGGGCGCAAGGGTTACGAGGTGCATGTGGAGAAGATCATCGAGGCGGCTGTGGCCCACCAGGTGGCTCTGGAGATCAACGCCAATCCGCACCGGTTGGACCTGTCGGACGTCAACGCCCGTCTGGCGGTCGAGCGGGGCGCGCTGCTGAGCATCAACACCGACGCTCACGCCGGCGAGGAGCTGCCCCTGATGCGGTATGGCGTGATGACGGCCCGGCGGGGCTGGATCGGGCCGGAAGCGGTCATCAATACCTGGCCCCTGGACGAGTTGCGCCGCTGGCTGCGGGAACGTCGCAGCCGCTGACGAAGTCATATCCCCACCAACTCCCGTGGATGGTCCCTATGCCACTGCTGCTGATCCTGCTGCTGGTCGTGCCCTCCGCCGTCGTGGCGGCCCCGAGGAAGCCGGCGCCGGTCAAACTGGTGAACCCGGGCTTCGATGACGAACTCAAGGGCTGGGACAACGTGGACGCGACCGCCATGGCGGGTGCTTTCAGCCCCGACAAGGAGGTCCAGCGCAACGGCAAGTCGGCACTGCATGTCAAGCCGCAGTCGCCCGACCAGTGGCCGTGGGTGAGCCAGAAGGTCGGTGGGCTGGAGCCGGGGGCGACGTACGTACTGAGCGTCTGGCACCAGGGCGCGACGCGGGTGGACGCTGGCAAGGCCGATGAGAGCAACACCTGCGCCGCCCTGAAGCTGGAGTTCCTCGACGAGGCCGGTAAGTCGCTCGGGGCGCGAGTAGCGCGCCAGCCCCTGAAGATGGCCATGTGGCAGTTTCTGGCCGCAGGTGGCCAGGCCCCCCCGACCACGTCCCAGGCAGTGATCAGCCTCCGCATCATGGGCGACCAGGAGGCCTGGTTCGACGATGTGGAGTTGACGCGCACCGAGGAGGCGCCCCGGCTCGCCCTGACCCCGCCGCGCCTGGCGCTGAACCCCAACGAAGCGGGCACCATCCATCTGCAGGTGACGGCAGCCGCAGATCTGCCCGAGAACGAGCAGGCGACTGTCGAGGTGTTAGGACCGAACGGGAAGGCCGTCAAGGGCGTGACGGGGCAACTGGCGCGGCAGGACACGCGGACCTTCGCGGGTGACCTGGCCGTGCCGGCGCTGACGGCCGGGACGCACACGGTGCGGGTGAAGGTGGGGAAGGAGACCGCCTCCGGCAGCCTGTTCGTCAGTCTAGCCGAGCGTCGCCCCACCGGCCTGAATGAGCGCGGGATACTGCTCGGGGGCGATGGGCAGCCGTTCTTCCCGATTGGCATGTACCACGCCGCCCTCGGTGACTACAAGGGTCTCGCCGAGCAGGGCTTCAACATGGTTCAGGGGATGGGAAGCCACACGGCGCGCCTGCAGCGGCTCTCGGTGCAGGAGGCCCAGGGCCGGAAGCTCGCCCTGCAGATCCCGCTGTACACCGGCGGCATGGTCGGAGCCAACCTGAAGTCCTCCCAGGAGAAGATGGCCTACTTCCGCAAGTCCACGACGGTGCTCGACTGGAAGATCGCCGATCAGCCCGACCAGCATCCTGAGACCGCCGATGAGGTCCCAGTGGTCTATGCTGCGCTCAAGGAGAAGGAGCCCCAGCACCCCCTGGCGCTGACGGTCGCTGACCCCGAGAGCTACCAGTACTGGGGGCACTTCTGTGATGGTCTGCAGGTTGTAGCCATGCCGCTGCCGGACCAGCCCCTGACGGTGGTGGCTGACCGGGTGAAGGCCGCCCGGCAAGCCCTGGCGCCCTGGCAGCACCTGTCCGTCCTGCTCCCGGCGGGGTACCGTGCCGGCGTCGTGGTGCAGCCGACGGCCGATCAGGCGCGGATGATGGTCTACCTGGCGGTGATCAACGGCGCCCGCGGGGTCTGGTGGTATGCTCTGCGCTCCCCGGGCTTCCGGCTGGCGGATACCGAGCTGTGGAAGAGCTTCAAGCGGCTGAATGAGGAGACGGCGGCCCTGGGCGCAGCGGTCGTCGGCGGGACGGAGACGGCCCTGCAGTCGGACAATGCCAGGATGCAGTCTGCGGCGTGGCGTATGGAGGACAAGGTGCAGATCGCAGTCGCAAACCCCGACAGCGGGCCGCAGACGGCGACGCTGAAGCTCGAGGGGGCCTGCGAGAAGGCCGAGATCGTCAAGGGGATCGGCCAGGCGGAGGTCAAGGACGGGGCGGTGCAGGTGATGCTGCGGCCGGGGCAGGCGGTGCTGATCGCGGTCAGCAAGGCCAAGTGAAGGCACTCACTGAACACTTTGACAACCGCTGCCGCGCACGGTATAATGCGGGTCCATTGGGCGGATAGCTCAGCTGGGAGAGCGCGTCCCTCGCACGGACGAGGCCGAGGGTTCGAATCCCTTTCCGTCCACCAGATGATTGCCCGGAACGCCCCTGTACGCAGGGGCGTTCTGCGACTCTTGGCGGCCGATGCACGGGTACCCGTTTTGACTCCCGTCTGCGGCTGTTGCTATAATCGCTCTGCCGCGCAACGTCGCGTACTTCCGCCGGTCTGAAGAGGAGGGCCCAGCGTGCCTCTGGACATCAAGGACATCATGAAGATCCTGCCGCACCGCTATCCGTTCCTGATGGTGGATCGGATCACTGAGCTGGTCTCCGGCCAGCGCGCGGTGGGCATCAAGAACGTGACGGCCAACGAGCCGCAGTTCACCGGCCACTGGCCGGAGAACCCGGTCATGCCGGGGGTGCTGATGCTGGAGGCCATGGCCCAGGTCGGGGGCATCTTCCTGCTGACGGAGGCGGACTCGACGGGCAAGACGGCCTTCTTCGCCGGAATGGACGCGGTCAAATTCCGCCGGCAGGTCGGCCCTGGCGACCAACTCGTCATCACTGCCGAACTCATCCGGCGCAAGGGGAACATGGGTAAGGTGGCAGTCGTGGCGCGGGTGGGCGACGAGGTGGCGGTCGAGGGCGAGTTCATGTTCGCGCTGGTAGACGCGGCGCCCGAGGCGCAGGAGGCCCCGTAAATGGCCATTCACCCCACCGCCATCGTGGACCCCAGGGCCGAGCTGGGGAAAGACGTGGAGGTCCTGCCGTACAGCATCATCGAGGCTGAGACGGTCATTGGGGACGGCTGCGTTCTGGGGCCGCACGCGGTGGTCAAGCGCTGGACGGAACTGGGGGCTAACTGCCACGTCAGCACCGGTGCCGTGTTGGGCGAGGACCCGCAGGACCGCAAGTACGAGGGGGAGCGGTCCTACCTGCGGATCGGGTCCGGCAACCAACTGCGTGAGTATGTGACGCTGCACCGCGCCAGTGGCGAAGAGGCAGCCACGGTCATGGGCGACAACAACATGTTCATGGCCTACTGCCACGCCGGCCACAACGTGCAGATCGGCAGCAACTGCTCCCTGGCCAACTGCGTACAGCTCTCGGGCCACACGGTCATTGAGGACAATGTCACGATCGGCGGCATGACCGGCTTCCACCAGTTCGTGATGGTGGGCAAGCTGGCCATGATCGGCGGGATGTCGCGCGTCAACCAGGATGTGCCGCCCTTCGCCATCGTCGAGGGCAACCCCGCCGAGGTGCGCGGCCTGAACGTCATCGGCCTGGAGCGCCGGGGCATCAGCACCGAGGACCGCACCGCACTGCGCCGGGCCTTCCGCCTGCTCTTCCGCTCCGAGTACAACCTCTCGGACGCGCTGGCGGCGGTGAAGGAGCAGGTGCCGGACAGCCCCGAGTTGTCGTACCTGTGCGATTTCCTGCGGCGGGTAAGCCAGGGGTCCATGGGCCGCCAGCTGAGCCACCGTTAGGCGAGAAGCCTGATGCCACCCCGGGAGATATTCTTCCTGGCCGCCGAGCCTTCAGCCGACTTGCATGTGTCGCTCCTGGCGACCGAACTGCTGCGTCGCGGCGACTACAGCCTCACCGGCGCCGGCGGGCCCCTCATGCGTCAGGCCGGCGTGCAGACCGACTTCGACAGCTCGGGCTGGGCGACGATCGGCCCCATCCAGGCCGTACGCAGGCTGCCGGAAGCCCTGGCAGTGCGGGGACGGCTCTTGCGGCTACTGCGTGAGCGCCGTCCAGACCTGCTCGTCCTGGTAGATTTCGGCGGGTTCAACATGCACATCGGGCGGCAGGTCCGCCGCTTCCCCTGGCACATGCCGATTCTGTACTATTTCCCGCCGAAGTCCTGGGACAAGTCCGAACGCGACCGCTCGCCGCTGGGACAGGTGGCCGACGTCGTCGCGACACCCTTCCGGTGGTCGGAGACGCTGCTGCGCCAGGACGGCATCGAGGCCCACTGGGTGGGGCACCCGGTCGTGGACCGGGTACAGCCCGTGGCCGACCAGGCGGGCCTGCGGCGGCAACTGGGGTTGCCGGCGGCGGCGCGTTACGTGGGGATGATGCCGGGCAGCCGGCGGCGGGAGCGGGCCCTGATGGGCCCAGAGATGATCGGCGCGGCGCTCCGGCTGCTGGCCGAGGGCGATACCCACTTCCTGTGGTCCCCCGGGCCGCCCGGGTCGGTGGATAGCGTATCCATCCCGCCGCCACTGCAGCCGCACCTGACCGTCGTCGAACGGAGTCTCGACCTGCTGCAGGCCGCGGACCTGACCCTCACCTCATTCGGGACAGCGACCCTGGAAGCGACCGCAGCGGAGGCACCCATCATCGGGATGTACCGCGGGACGCTCATCGAGTCCCTGATCTTCCCCCTGATGCGCGTGCCCACGAAGGTCTTTGCGATGCCCAATATCATTCTGGGATATGAAGCCGTACCCGAACTGATCCTGGGGGAAAGCAATGCGCGGTGCCTGGCTGACCGCGCCCGCGGGCTGCTCGCCGACCCACAGGCGTTGGCGCGGCTGAAGGAGCAACTGCGGCAGGCGCGACACGAACTGGGGCCGCCAGGCGCCACCGCGCGCACCGCCGACGTGGTGGAGGCCACCCTGGCGCGGATGGAGGCGAGGGTCTGATGCGCTCCCTGTGGCAGTTGCGCCGCTTCGCTCGGGGCCTTGTGCCGATCATCCTCATCGCCTTGCCCCTGATGGCGGGCGCGGCCTGGCTGAACGTCCGGGCGTTGAGCGCCACCAAGCCTGTGCTCGACGGCATCTTCCCCTCTTTGGCCACAACGCAGACCGCGCCGGCCCCCGGCAGCTCGACGGCCGGCGCCCCGGCGCAAACGGCGGCCGAGCGCCAGGCCGAGGCGATGGCGAAGGTGCGCTGGCACGCGCTGGTGTTCCTGATGCTCACGTTCGCGGCCTCGGTCTCGAACGCGGCTTCGCTGTACCTGGGTGACTTCATCGGCCAGCGGGTGTTGCGGCGGCTGCGGAACACCGTCTTCGCCCACCTGCAGACGCTCTCGATGTCCTTCTATGACCGGCGGCGTTCGGGGGAGCTGATATCGCGGGTCAACAATGACACCCTGGTGCTGCAGCGCGCACTGGGGACGGACATGTTCAAGATCGTCGTGTCCCCGCTGGTCATCATCTTCATGGTTTCACGGATGATCGCGCTCTCCCCGCTCCTGACCGGGGTGCTCGGGGTGGCCGTGCCCATCACGGCGCTGATGACCGGCTTCACCGCGCGCTATGCCAAGCGCTACGGCCGCCGCACCCAGATCAAGATGGCCGACCTGACCGCCACCACCCAGGAGAGCTTCGTGGCGATGCGGGTCATCAAGACCTTCGGGCTGGAGCCACAGTCCCAGTCCCGCTTCGAGCGTGAGACCACCGGGGTGCTCAAGGCGGAGATGAAGACGGCGCTGGTCAAGGCCGTCGGCATGCCCCCCGTGTTCATCATGGTCGGCCTGGTGACGGCAGTGGCGCTGGTGTTCGGCGGCGAGCAGATCGTGGCGGGCCGGGTGGCCCCCTCGACGCTCGTAATGTTCATGCTCTATCTGCAACTGGCGGCGGTGGAACTCACCTCCACCATCCGGCTCTACGTGCAACTGCAGAACGCCGAGGCCGCGGCGGAGCGCACGCTGGCGGTGCTGAACGAGAAGCAGGACGTGGAGGACGCTCCCGGCGCCCCGGACCTGGAGCAGGTCGAAGGCGCCATCACCTTCGAGCATGTGGACTTCTCTTACGACGGCGAGCATCCTGTCCTGACCGACTTCTGTCTGGACATCGCAGCGGGTGAGGTGGTGGCCCTGGCGGGCCCCAGTGGCGCCGGCAAGAGCACCGTGGCCAACCTGGTGCCTCGCCTGTACGACCCGCAGCGGGGGCGGGTGCTCATTGACGGCACGGATGTCAAGGCGGTACGCCAGCAGTCGCTGAAGCGCTTCATGGGGAGCGTGCCCCAGGAGACCATCCTGTTCGGGGCCTCCGTGCGCGAGAACATCGCCTACGGGCGTGAAGGCGCCACAGAAGAGGAGATCGTCGCCGCGGCCCAGGCCGCGTACGCCCATGACTTCATCCTGGAGTTGCCCGAGGGCTACGACACGCAGGTCGGGGAGCGCGGCACGCGCCTGTCGGGCGGTCAGCGCCAGCGCATCGCCATCGCTCGCGCCTTCCTGCGCGACCCGCGCATCCTGATCCTGGACGAGGCCACCTCGTCCCTGGACACCGAGAGCGAGGCGGCGGTGCACGCCGCCCTGGCCACGCTGCTGGAGGGCCGCACCGCCCTCATCATCGCCCACCGGCTCTCGACCATCCGCAACGCCGACCGGATCATCGTCATGGCCGAGGGGCGCATCGTGGAACAGGGCGGACACGATGAGCTACTGCAGCGCGACGGCCTGTACCGACGGCTCTATGAGTCCAAGGAGCTGCTCGGCAGCGGCGGCGACGACGAGGGAGCGGAAGAAGAACCCCTGCCAGGCCCGGCGCCGGAGCTGGACGACGAAGCCCTGATGGACGATCTGGCGTGAACTGAAACGCTGTGACCGAGTGCGCCATGGAAGAGATGCCCCGCCGGGAGCGGCCCCGTTCGCTGGACCTTGCCGCTTTCCTGTACAACCTGGCCATAACCCTCATCGTGCCCCTGCTGCTGCTGTGGGGGATCGTGCGGATGATCCGCGGCAAGTTCCGCGACGGCCTGCGCGACCGCCTGGGGTGGCTGCCGGCGACGGTCATCCAGCTCGGCGCGTCCGGCGACCCGGTCATCTGGGTGCACTGCGCCTCGGTGGGGGAGGTCAACGCCGCTGCCCCGGTCCTGCGCGAGCTACGGGTGCGGGTGCCGCTGGCGCACATCGTCCTGTCCACGATCACCGCGACCGCCCACGATTCAGCCCTCAAGCGCGACCTGGGCGTGGATGCCGTGTTCTACTTCCCGCTCGACGCGCCGCTGATCATGGACCGGGTGCTGGAGCGCATCAACCCCGTCGTGCTGGTGCTGGTGGAGACGGAGCTGTGGCCGAACCTGCTCGCCACCGCCCACCGCCGGGGGGTGCACACGGTGATTGTCAACGGGCGCATCTCTGACCGGGCCTACCCCCGCGATCGCGCCCTACTGCCCGTCTTCCGCTGGGCCCTGCGCAACGTGGACGTCATCGGCGCCCAGTCGGCCCTCGATGCCGAGCGGTTCATCGCCCTGGGCGCCGACCCCGCGATCGTCACCGTCGGCGGGAACTCCAAGTTCGACCAGATCCCGCCCCGCTTGCTGCCGGCCGAGGCCGCTCGCTGGCGGCAGGAGTTCGGCTTTGGCGAAGAGGACGAGGTGTTGCTGGCGGGCAGCACCCATGAGGGCGAGGAAGAGATCATCCTGTCGGCCTTCGACCACCTGCGGTTCTCGCACCGGCAGTTGCAGCTCATCATCGCGCCGCGCCATCCGGAGCGGGGCGACCGGGTGCACCAACTGGTGCGCGAGCACGGCTACGACGTGTACCGGCGCAGCCATGTGCTGCAGGCCCGCGAGGCGGGGGAGGAGATCGGGCCCACCGGGGATGCCGCGGTGCGCGTGGTCATCCTCGACACCATCGGCGAGCTGGCGTCCCTGTACGGCTGCGCCGACCTGGTCATTGTCGGCGGGAGCCTGGTGAAGGGCCTGGCCGGACACAACCTGCTCGAACCGATCGCGCAGGGCAAGCTGGCCCTGTTCGGTCGGTACATGTCAGACTTCCGCGACATCAGCGCCATTGCCGCGCGTGAGGGCTGCGGAGTGCAGGTGCAGACCGCCGAGGAGCTGCAGGAGCAGTGTGACCGCCTGCTGAATGCCCCGGAGGAGCGTGCCCGGGCCGCCGAACGGGGAGCCCTGATGCTGGAGAAGCACGCCGGCGCCTCCATTCGCTACGCCGAGGCCGTGGCGGCGCTGGTCGAAGGGGAAGAGGGGACACCGGCCGCACCCGCCGAGGCTGTCGCGCCGCCCGACGGTGCGACAGAGCCGGTGGCGGACGAAGTTCCCGCTGCCGAAGCCGCCCCCGACGCTCCCCCCACGCCCGACGACGCTCCGACGGTCGCCCCGGCCGACCTCCCCCCGGCGGAGCCGCAATGAGCGCGGAGCAGTGGTGGCAGAGCGTGGTCTCCGGCGCAGAGCCCGGCCTGGGGGGCGGGTTGGCGCGGGGAGCGCTCGCGGGGGCCTCGGGCCTGTACTGGCTGGGCCTGCAGGCGAACCTGGGGGTGTACCGCCTGGGCCTGCGGCAACCGACGCGGCCGGCGCTGCCGACCATCAGCGTCGGGAACCTCACGCTAGGCGGCACCGGCAAGAGCACCGCAGTGCGGTACCTGGCGCGTGAGTTGCAGCGGCGGGGCCTGCGGCCCGGAGTGGTGTTACGCGGGCACGGGCGGGCCGACAGCCGGGCGGCCGTGTTGGCCAGCGATGGACAGGGCCGCATGGCGCCGCTGGAACAGACGGGTGATGAAGCGGCGGAAGTCGCGCGGGCGCTGCCGGAGGCGCCGGTGGCCGTGGGCAAAGCGCGCGAGGCCGTGATTGCCCTGCTGGCCGAAGCGGGCGCGCAGGTGGCCCTCCTGGACGACGGCTACCAGTATTTCCGCATGGCGCGTGATCTGAACATCGCCCTGGTCAGTGCCCGCCTGGACTCGCGGACGGCCCGTCTCTTCCCTCGGGGGCTGCTGCGGGAGCCCTGGGGCCACCTGAACCGGGCGGACCAGGTATGGCTCACCCACGCCGACCAGGTGCCAGCCCACCAACTGGAGGCTGTGCGGGCGCTGGTCGCTCGCCATGCTCCGGGCAAGCCACTGGTGATCGCGCGGCACGAGGCCTCGGCCCTGGTGACTCTGGAGGGGGAGACGGCCCCGCTGGACCTGCCACAGGGGCAGGTGGTCCTGGCGGTGTCGGGCCTTGGTTGCCCTGAGAGTTTCGAGTATACTCTAGCGACGCTCGGCGCACGGGTCGTGCCGCTGCGCTTTGAGGATCATCACCGTTACGCGCCAGACGACTGGCCTGTGATACGCGAGGCGGCCGTGGCTGCCGGTGCGGCCATGGTCGTGACCACCGAGAAGGACGCCGTCAAGCTGCCGGCGGGGCCCCCTTTGCCGGTATGGGTCCTACGCAGCGAGATGCGCCTGGAGCGCGGCGCCGAAGTGGTCGCGGGGGCCCTCAATGAGCTGGCTGCACTGATCTCGGGGATATCGCATGAAGCATCCGCTCCGCCGCCGGCTTGAGCAGGGGGCCTGGGCCGTGGCGGCACGGGCCACCACCCGCCTCGTGGCGCGCCTGCCGCTGCGCTGGCTCCGGTGGGTGGCTGATGACTGGGCGCGTCTCACGCTGCTGTGCGCGCCGCGGCGCCGGCGCCTGGCCGAGGGGAACGTGGCTGCGAGCTTCCCCGACATGACGCCGGCGGAAGTGCGCCGCGTGGTGCGGCGCTCCGTCCGTTCTGTGAGCCGCACCATGATGGAGCTGTTCATGCTGCCCCGGCTGTCCCCCGAGGGTCTGGCGCGCCTGGTCGAGACGCCCGACCTGGGACCCGTGCGGGAGGCCTTCGCATCGGGCTGCGGGCTGATCCTGATCACCGCGCACTTCGGCAACTGGGAGTTCCTGGCGGCTCGTGTCGCCGACGAGATCGCGCCGATGACCGTCATCGCCCGCGATGCATCGCACCGGGGGACGGCCAGTCTGATCAACCAGGCCCGCGAGAGCCACCACCTGAACGTGATCGGCCGACGCGATACCCGCGAGATGCTACGGGTGCTGCAGGGCGGAGGGCTGCTGGGGATGCTGCCCGATCAGCACGCGGCCGAAGGTGGCGTCCGCATGGACTTCCTGGGGCGCCCGGCCTGGACGTTCACCGGCCCGGCGGTCCTGGCCGCGCGCAGCGGCGCCCGCATCTTCCCGGCGTTCTGTGTCCGCGAGGCCGATGGCCGGCTCAGGATTCTCCTGTCCCCGGAGATCAAGCTGGTGCATACCGACGACCGGGAGGCCGATGTGGTCGCCAACACACGGCGCATCAGCGATGCCATCGAGCGGGCCATCCGGGGGCATCCCGACAACTGGCTGTGGCTGCACAACCGCTGGAAGGAGCCCAGGCCACGCCCCACCCGCTAACCGAGATCTCGCCTGCGCCTCGCCCCACCCGGGGCGAGCCATCCGCACACCGGAGCTGTCATCGTAGCATGGTGTCCTGTCGCCCATTCTGTCTCCGCGTACTCCTCGCCGCTTGCAGCGCCTCCATGGTGCTGATCTCCGGCGCCGTCGCGGCCGGCACGCTCGGCCCGTACGAGCCGGAGAAGGGCTGCTACATCGGCGCGTACGTCGAGTTGGATAACAACGTCGCGGGGGAGATCAGCCAGTTCGAGCAGCTCACCGGCAAGAAGCATGCCACCTACTTCAAGTACGTCGGCTATGGCCAGCCGTTCCCGTACACCTGGGTGAAGGAGTTGCACGCCAAGCAGGCCGTGCCGCACATCGCCTGGGAGCCGAATGAGGGCCTCGCGGCGGTGAAGGACGATGACTACCTGCACGGCTGGGCGCAGGCCGCGGCCCATGCCGGAGGGCCCATCTTCCTGCGCTACGCCTCCGAGATGAACGGCAACTGGATGGCCTACTCGGGCGACTCCGACCTGTACAAGGCCAAGTGGCAGCTCGTGTACCGCGTCATGCACGAGGAGGCCCCGAATGTCGTCATGATCTGGTGCCCGTACGCCACGCCGCGCGCGACCATCCCCCTGTACTACCCCGGCGATGAGTACGTGGACTGGGTGGGGGTGAACCTCTACAGCGTCTACCACGCCGACGGCGACCCCGCCAAGCCCCCCAGCGACGACCCACGCGACCTGCTGCGCTATGTCTACGATCTGTTCGCCTACCGCAAGCCCATCGCCGTCTGCGAGTATGCGGCGACGCACTACTGCGTGGCGACCAAGACGCCGGTGGTGGACTTCTGCCTCGACAACATGACCAAGCTCTATGCGGCGTTGGTGGCGCAGTTCCCGCGCGTGCGCATGATCAACTGGTTCTCGGTCAACACCGAGGAGAACGGCCTGGCCCACAACAACTACAGCGTCACGGACAACCCACAGGTGCTGCAGGCGTACGCGCAGCTCATCGGCGGGGACCACTTCCTGACGCGCGTGCCGGATGGCCTGCTCGCCCCGACACCGGTTGCCGTCACGCCCACACCCGTGCCGGTGGGGCCAGGGGAGCCCGTCACGCCGCCCACCGCGCCCACGCGCCCGGTGGCGCCGACCGGTCCCGTGGCCACGAGCGTACCGCTGGCCGGGACGAAGCTGGGCGCGGCAGCGGCCGGAGCGGTAGGGGTCGTGGTACAGGGGTGTTCACCGGCCGCGCTGACGGGTGAGGTGGAGGTCGTGGCAGACATCGGGCGGCTGCTCGAGGCCGACAACGCGATGTTCTACGTGGATGACGCCTTCGTCGCAATGACGAACGTCGCCCCGTTCCGGTTCAACCTCAACGCCGCGAATCTGGAACCCGGGGAGCACCGGATCAGGATCGTCGTCGCCAACGCCGCTGATCGCACCATCGGCACGGCGGAGGCGGCGGTGGTTGTGCCCAAGTAAGGCGGCCCCCCGAACGGCGTCCTACCCCCCGGCCCCCTCCGGAGACGCTGCGCGTCTCACAGGGAGGGGGAGTGAACGGCGTCCTACCCCCCGACCCCCTCCCTGAAGGGAGGGGGAGTGCATGGCGGCCTATCCCTCGGTTCCCTCCAGAATCGTCTCCACACAGGCCACTGCGTTCTCGGTCGGCACGTCGGGCAGGATGGGCTTCGTCGGGCTGATGATGAAGCCGCCGCCCTGGCCGATCTCCTGCTTCAGCCTCCTGATCTCGGTGCGGATGCCCTCCGGTGTCCCGCGCGGGAGCAGCCCCTGGGTGCCGATGCCCCCCTCGAAGGTGATGTGCTTCCCATACTCGCGCTTCATGGCATAGATGTCCTGCGCCTCCGGCTGGAACGGGTTGAAGATATCCACCCCGATCTCGATCAGGTCCTCGATGATCGGCGAGTTGTCCCCGCAGGAGTGGATGAACACGTACTTGCCCAGCTCGTGCGCCCGGCCGTACATGATCCTCAGGCGGGGCTTGAGGACCTCACGGAACCACCTGGTCCCCATGATGAGGCCGTGCTGGGCGCCGAAGTCGTCGCCGAAGTAGATGGCATCCACCTCGGGGATGGCCCCGAAAGCCTCGATCATCGGCAGGTGCCACTCCATCAGCCGGTCCATGAGCTCACCGACGAAGCGCGGCTCGGCGGCCAGGTCCATCAGGAAGCCCTCCATCCCGCGCAGCGCCCAGGCGCGCTCGAAGAAGGTCATGCCCGACCCGGCGCGGTAGAACCGCCGCTGGGGCGAGGCGGCGTTGGCCTGGGCGGACTCCCAGGCGGCCGCGACCACCTCATCGGTCAGTAGGTGCGGGATCTCGTAGCCGTCCAGCGTCGGCTCGGGCAGCGGGACCTGCGTCGTGTGGAAGATGTTCCTGGTGTGCCACACGCAGCCCCAGGCGTCGCGGTAACCGGTTCCGTCCTCCAGCGTCACGCGCCCGTCGGGCACGCCGTAGCCGGCGGTGTGGCCGACAATGCGCGCCCGCCAGTCCTGGTTGCCGTAGTGCTGGTCAAGACGCTCGGCCACCTCAGGGTCAATGGGGATCTCATAGGGCGTGAAGTCGGGCTGCTCGTGGCGCAGGGCCATCAGGACGCGATCGCGTGGGGTCATGGTGTCCTCCGTGGGGTGGGTGCGGAGTGCTTCGCCGCTGCGCGGTTCAGGCCCTGCCGCGCGGCGGGTCGCCCGGGCACTGCGGGGCACAGAGATCGCTCGCGATCTCAGGAGGCTTGTGCCCCCGCGCGCATGTCGCAGAGCGAACGGCTGGGGCGGGGTACAAGCCCCCGCCCTACAGTCGGCGCCTAGGCGTAAAGCTCCTCGGCCGCGTTCCAGAAGAAGTCCTCGATCTGCTGCTCGCTGGCGCCGATCTGGTTGCGCAGCAGGTCGAGGTCCTTGCGGATGTGTACCGGGGCGGAGCCGGCCAGGCTGGCCGGGTGGGTGTCCGTGCCGTACATGAGGCGGTTGCAGCCGGCGAAGATGACGGCCTTGCGCAGCGCCTCCTCGCGCCAGGCATCGGGCGTGCCCCGCGAGCAGTCAATCCACATGCCGCTGCCGTCCCGCCGATGGGCGGCCGCGGAGCGGAAGTGCCCGAACACGGCCAGGCATTCATCGGTCCAGGGCCAACTGATGTGGGCGAGCGCGAACTTGAGGCCGGGGTAGTTGATGAGGGCCTCGTACAGCACCGGTCGGCAGAAGCGCGAACTGTCACCGAACGCGTACAGGATGCCCGAGTGGAAGTGCAACGGCTTGCCCAGCTCGCGCATTCGCTCGTAGACGGGGGCCATGAAGTCGTCGCCGGCAGACCAGTGGTTCGGGATCATCTTGACCCCGTGCAGGCACTTGTCCACGAGGGCGTAGTCGAGTAGATCGAGGACGCCCTCGGTGCGCGGGTCGGCCCAGAACATGCCATAGATGCGGTCCGGGTCGGCGGCCTGCAGCCCGGCGACGTGGTCGATGGCCGCCCGGCAATCGGCCGCCGCGGGCAGCGGGCATAGCTCGCGGATCTGGCCCGGGTGCTGGCTGAACAGCGTGATGCGCGTGAGGCCCGCGGCGTCCATGGCCTGCAGGACGTCGTCGGGGCGCTCGCTCCCGCCGTACGAGTGGACATGGCAATCCCAGATCTTCATGGTGGCTCCTTGGCGTGCAGAGGCAGCGGGTAGTTGATAGTTGATAGTTGTCAGTCGGTAGTTGGTGGCGATGGGCGCCGGTTCATCCGTAGTGCGGGCTTCCAGCCCGCCATCCCACGTTCCCATGCCCTACGGCCAGAACGAATACGTAGTTGTCCCCGTGAACAAGCCGTAGAGTATCCAGAGCGAGCCGCTGACCACGTCGGCGAGGATGAGGCCGAAGGCGGCCGCGCGCAGGGCCCGCATCGCCTTCCCGCCGGCATAGCGTAGCGCTACCGTCTTGGCGATCCAGGCGATCATCATCGGGCACCACATGTGCGCCATGTACCAGGTGGTGGAGAGCGCAAAGCCCGCCGGGTGCAGCGGCCAGCCGATCCAGCGCGTGCGTAGGAGCATCAGCCCGAAGTACACCCCGAAGCCAATCAGACTGGCCCAGATGCGATTCAGGTGGAAGGGCTCGTTGCGGTTCAGCCAGCCGGTGAGCTGGTTCCACGACTCCTGGCACGATCCCGGCATCCACCGGGCCCAGTTCATCCCCAGGCCATGGTGGTAGCCCAGGGCCAGCGTCATGAAGAACGACAGCGCGACGGCCACGGGGATCATCGCGAGTGTGGCCAGCAGCAGACGGCGCTGGCTGCTGCCGGTGTGCTTGGCCAGGTAAAGCGCCTCGAACTGCAACGGGAAGGGGATGTTGCGCATTCCCCGCGTGAAGCCGAAGAAGAGGGAGAGCGAGGTGAGGTTCTGCACGCCCAGAAGGCGCGGGCCCAGGATGTTGCCCTGCATGACGGTGGGCCCCAGGCGCTCCAGTTCGTGCGTCGGGAGGCCCATCTCCGCCCGGATGCGGCCGATGATGGCCGTCATGATGTAGTACTGCACGAAGAAGGCGATGGCCACGGCCCAGGACATGCGGATGGACATGCCGATGGCAATGGCGGCGACCATCCCCGCCAGGAAGAGCAGGGCGGAGGCGCGATACGGCAGGGCCTCGCCGGAGTCGTCTTCGGCGTCCGCCGTTGCCGTTCCCCCTCCCCTCCGCGCTCGCAAGCGAGCGCAGGAGGGGGTAGGGGGTAGGCTGCCGTCCCCTGCTGGCTTGCCTGCAGACGAGTGTACGGCGTCCCCCCGCTGCCCCCCCCTGAAGGGGGGGGTAGAGGCGCGGCCCAGCAGTACCCTCCGCCACACCCCCGCCCACGTCCGCCGCCCGGCCCACAGCGAGAAGCCCAGGATCGCCAGGTAGCCCCCGAACGACTGCTCCTTCATGTACGGGAACTCGCGGATGTTCGTGAAGCCGAACGCAGTGGTCGCGACTGCCTCCACCTTCCAGAACAGGTA
Organism: bacterium; assembly: GCA_021372615.1. Taxonomy (NCBI): domain Bacteria; species bacterium. Next base: position 27,720 of record JAJFUB010000090.1, read on the forward strand.
GAAGACCCACAGCGATAGGCTCAGCTCGCTGGGGAGGAGCAGACCCAGCCCGATCACCCACGGGTAGAAGCACATCCACCACCAGCCGACCGCACTCCAGGGGCGGCCGGGGAAGAACTTCTGCAGGTTGAACGTCTGGCTCTGGTTGATCTTGATGGCGGCTTGCGGCAGCGAGGGGTAGAACTCGTGCAGACCGTTGAGCAGGTTGATGGCGACGACGACCGAGGCGGCGATCCAGAAGGCCGGATGGCGGAAGCCGCTGAAGGTCGGCTGGGACATCTCCAGCGGGAGCTGGACGATGGGGAAGCTCATCCGCTCCTGCTCGACCCAGCGCTTGCGCAGGAGCACCGCCAGCCCTGCCGGCGCCGCCCACATGCACGTGTACAGCAGCCACCAGCGGAACACGGGCCCCAGCCAGGGCTGCCAGTTGCGTTGTTCCAGGATGGAGTGGCCGCCGTCCCACAGGCGGTTGAGGGCCGGCATGTCGTTGACGGTCATCGAGAGCGGCAACTCGCGGAAGAAGAGCTGCTCCCAGTGGTTGACTTCGGTCGCGAAGTACGCCGGGCCCTGCATGGTGGAGAAGGTCGTCTTCATCGTGTCCAGGCCACCGGCGGTGGTCGCTACGGACAGGAGGATGAAGAACGCGATCAGCTCAGCGGGGGAGAACGCCAGCTTCGGCGCCCACTTCAGCAGCGCCGCGTTGATGAGCCGGAAGACGAAGAGCAGGAAGACGACGTTCCAGAACAGCGCGACGACCGTCGGGTCCTCCACGCCGCGGGGGCCGAGCAGGTAGGCCATGAAGTAGGCGTTCAGCGGCGCCACCAGGAAAGCGATGATGATGACGCGCCAGGAGATGCCACGGGCGAGACTCGGGGCAGAGACATGCGCGGGACCGGCGGATGGCCGGCCCCCGGGGTGCTCCGTGTGTTGACCGAGCGGCGGCTGCAAAGACATACTCCCTTCCGTCTGGCAGGACCTCAGGTCAGGTGGTTGGTACTGACTCGCGGAAGCTCGCGTCCTAGTAGGCGGCGGGCCCCGCCGGCAGTCGTGGGGCCCGTCGCACACGTGATACCGCAGGCGGTCTCGGCGACACCCACAACCTGTCTGCGTCAGTGCGCGGCCTCATGCAGGTTCGTACCAGGCCAGAGCCTCACCCGCGCGTAGCCGATCGTGTTCCTGGTGCCGGCGCGCGTCCCCAGCATGTCCAGCACGGCCGACGGCGCCGCCCCGCCGCGTGGGGTAGCCGTGAAGAACCCCGTCAAGGGGTGCTGCAGGAACATCTTGACCGGCTCGCCCACCGACCCGTCGGCGCTGATCTCCCGGACCCAGTTCGTATAGACGCGCTCCGCGGCCGGCGGGTAGTCGAACGTGCAGTATACCACGAAGAGCCGACCACCGGGGGCGATGTGGAAACGCGGCTTGGCTTCCGGCACCAGCGGTCCCGAGCCCTCGCCGCCCTGCAGCAGCGGCGTCTTGAGCACCACGCGCCCGTCGCGCACCTGCGCGTACATGATCGAGTTGGGGCGGACTTTCATGTCGGGGAAGTGCTGGTTGCGCAGCCGTATGTCCACCGGCCCCTCGAACCATAGCACATGCGCCGTGCCCTTGTCATCCACCCACAGGTCGCCGGGGAAGAGCCAACCGCCGGTCGCCATCGTGTTGCTGATCTCGACCCACTCAGCGAACGGCTCAGAGGTGACATCCGGCGTCCAGGTGTAGAACAGCCGCCGCCAGCGGTTGCCCCACTGCCGCCCCATGAGGGCCTTATCGGCCACGGGGTCCTTGACGCGGTCCCAGTTGTCGAAGGCCGCCCCGCCGCACAGGTGGACGGCATTGTAGCGCAGGACGACATCGGGGTAGTTCACGCGGCAGCGCGTGGCGCCGTAAGGCTCCACGTCGCCCAGCCGCAGCGCGGGCCACTGGAGGAAACCGGACTTGATGGTACTCCCCGCCCGGTTCAGGAGCGCCCACTGCGAGCCCTCGTAGCCGACGTTCTGCAGCAGGATAGCCTGGCCCGTATCGCCGTCGGCGCTGAACGTGCGGTACGAGTGCTCGGTGAAGGCCGGCTGGCCCTCCCACGTGGGCAGGATCGTGCGCGGCGCCGCCTGCGGGTTGCGGGTCGAGAACTCCAGTATCTCCGGCCGCGCCGGGCCGCCGCCCTGGTGTTGCGGGTCAGCGACGAGGGTGGGGTTGGCGGACATCAGCAACCGCCCGTCGCGGAAGCCGGCGAGCGGGCACGGCTCGCGGGTGCGGTCCTGCGGGTCCGCCTGCAGCAGCTTCCAGCCGCCCGCCGCGTCACGCCGGAACAGCAGCCAGCGCACGTTGTTGAGCGGCTTGGCCTGGGGCAGCGTCTCCAGGCCGCTGGCGAAGAGGTCATCGCCGGCGCGGGCCAGGCACGTGCAGCCCCAGCACCACATCGGGTCCGCCCCGTTGTCAGCGGGAACGAAGGAGTAGACTTCCTCCTCGGCCTCGACCACAGGGGTGAGGGACTCCGCGGAGGCGACCGACAGACAGCAGCCCAGCAGCAGCAGGATGAGGCAGGGCATGGTCATGGAAACGCTCCGTCAGGAGATGAGATGAGCCTTGCGGGTGGTGCGGTAGACCTGCGCCCCCCAGTCCAGGTCCTCGGCGAAGAGCACGCTGCCCCCGCTGCGCGGGTGGCCGCCGGCCTTGACGAAGCTCACCAGCGCCCGCTGCAGCCCCGTCTGCGGCTCCGCTGTCTGCCACCTGGGCTGCCAGTCACCGAACAGGTCGAAGGTCCGCTGCCAGTGCTGACGGTCATCGGCGCCCTCGACCGGGTGCAGGTACCACTCGCGCAAGAAGGCGCAGATGTTGCCCGGGGTGGGGTCCAGTTGCTCGAACTGCGGGTCCAGCAGCCACGAATGGCAGGTGAACGCGCGGGTGACGATCTCGGGGAAATGGTCGCGATAGAGCGCCACCGCCTGCCGGAACGCCGCCCCGCACTCCTCGGGCCCCATCCGCCCCTTGGACGGGATATGGACCGTGATGACCGGGTCGCCCTGGCGCAGCACCTCGTACCACTCGTCTGTGTCCAGCGTCACCGTCTGGCCCAGGACATGCCCCCACGGCGACACGGGGTGGCCGGTCACGGCCTCCGGCGTCTCGACCAGTCGCGACTTCCACAGGCCCTCGCGCACCAGCCCTCCGTCAGCGCTGGCGAACTGGCCGTCCGGACGTAGCAGGAGGCCCTCCTCGGCGAGCGCAATGACCTGGCCGGCGCCAGCCTGCCGGAACCAGCGGAAGGGGTGGCCGTAGGAGCCAGGGAGGAACTCCAGCCGCGCCAGCTTGAACAGCCGCCCGCGCAGGTGATGCTGCAGCCAGCCGATCGTGTAGAGACCGTACGCGCCCTCCCACGTGTGGTAGTCCGTGGCCCACGTCTCCAGGTCCGACAGCGTCTCGATGGTGTCCTCGACGGCCACACCGCGCGCCCCGTTGATCTGCAGCAGGTGCGGGACGCCCCCGAGGACGACGAGGCCGTAGAGCAGTGCGTTGGCAGGATGGGCGTCCAGCGGTGGGGCAGGCCACTTGCCGGCCTGCACGTCCAGCCCCGATAGCGACAGGAGCCAGTGCAGATGCCACGCCAGGCGCTGCAGAGCCACATCCTGCGCCACCACCGCGGCGCACTCGCCGAGGGCGACGGTCAGCTCAGGAGCGATGCGCAGCGTCGCGCACATCTCCGCGACGTAGCCGGGCTGCAGGAAGAAGACGTTGCCCGGCTCGAAGGAGCGGGCCGACTGGGGCCAGGAGTTGCGCCAGACGTCAGGGGCTTCGAGGCCCGCGACGGCGCAGACGGCGGTGGGGTTGCGGAGGTCAAGAGACATGACTGGTGTCCTGTGTCCAGTGGTTAGGTACCGTATTGGGCGGCATGGCAGCGGGTGGATGGAGGGGCCGGCTATCAGCCGGCCCGCCGTGCGCCGCTCCCGTTGGTGTGTAGCATCCGCCTCGAACGACGGGCCGGCTAGTAGCCGGCCCCTCCGACGGCAACGGCATGCCGGCTGGAAGCCGGCGCTCCTACGGCTCAGATGTGCAGCCCGCCCCACAGCCGCGGCAGGCGCTGCTCGACGCGGAGCAGCCCTGAGCGGCGCGAACGGCTATCGCCACGCCACTACCTTCGCCACGAGGTCGCTCACGGGGACGCAGGGCGGCGACCATAGGTGGGAGTCGTTTGAGTCGTTGCGGTTGTCTCCGAGCGCTGCCACCGTGCCAGGCGGAACCGTGACCTCACCGCTGGCGGGCCAGGTGTAGGCCATGGGTTCCTTGATGTAGGGCTCGTCCACGGCCTGGCCGCTGCGCCACAGCCTGCCGCCACTCACCTTCAAGCGGTCACCGGGGACGCCGACGATGCGCTTGAGGAAGGGGCGAGGCGACTCGTCCGCTTTCCGCACGATGACAACATCGCCAAACTGCGGCGGATGGACCACGTAGTAGCCGCGCACGGTGATTACAGTCTGCCCTGCCCTGTACGTCGGCTCCATCGTCGCCGAGCTGACCCGGTATGAGGCCAAGCACGGCAGCGCGAACGCCGGGCGCCGCGAGACCAGAGCGGCCCCGCCGACCAGGCACGCGACGATGAACAGGCACACCACGACGGCCAGAAGGGCGTACCTGTCGCGTGGTCGGCGCGCCCGCCGCACATTCGCAGGCCCCGAACCGCCCGCGCTTCCCGCCATCTCCTCGTCCCCCGGTTCCCGAATTCCGACTCACGACTCCGGCCGTTCAGATATGCAGCCCGCCCCACAGCCGCGGCAGACGCTGGTCCACCGGGAGTAGCTCCACGCAGTGCCAGTGGGGTTCGGTCTGGTACCAGTACGCGGTGCTGCTGTAGTCGTGGGCCATGTTGTTCGCGTGGCCGTGCTCGATGTTGAACAGCAAGCTCTCCCGGAACGGGATCGGGTCCTGGATGTGGTAGCGGTACTGGCTGTGCTTGCCCGTGTAGTCGGCGTTGGTCTTGAAGTGGTAGCCGTAGTACGGGGTGCAGAAGACTTCCTTGAGGCGGTTGTAGTTCCACGCGCCGCAGAAGTAGTCCTCGGTGCCTGTGCCGTGCAGCGACGGCGGCCACTGCTCGCCGTCAATGAAGAACATGTCGTCGCCCTCGCCCCACCAGCCGGGCGTCTGGGCGTCAATGTCCAGGTGGCAGCCGACGTAGTGGCCCCGGCCCTTCGCCTCCAGGATCACGTAGTTGGTCTCGCCACCGATGTTCTGCCCCTCGGGCAGTTCCTCGGCCACACACTGCTCCCGTCGCCACTGGGCGTGGAAGCGGCCCATGTCCTCGGGCGCGCTGTCGTAGCTCTCGTAGTCCACGTAGAAGTAGTACACCGTGTCCTTCGTCTCGCACTCACTTGTGACCTCGATGCGCGCCCCGCTGGCGAAGGGCATGGGGAAGAAGCAGTTGAACGCGCGGTCCATCATCGAGAGCGCGGCGGACGAGAAGTACGTGGTGGCGGCGTGGCCGAGGCCGAAGAAGTCGCCGACGGGGCACTCGACCGACGGCCGGTCCTCGCCATCCCAGTACATGCGCAGAACGAGCTTGCGCAGATAGTCGCGCTCGCCGCAGGAGATCGTGGTCCACAGGTGGGTGAGGCAGCCGGGGCCGGCGATGTCCGCCAGCACGCGGGTCTGCCCGGGCTCGATGGTCCAGTAGTCCTTGTTGCCGCCGGTCTGGTCCCACGAGGAGGACCGCAGGGCCTTGTAGTCGCGCAGACGCGCGAGATCGCGGAGTGAGCTGCCAATCATGTGGGGCCTCCAGTGGTCATGGCGGGCTGTGGGAGCGGTCACCGACCGCGACCGCGGACGCGTCGGTCGCGGTCGGTGACCGCTCCCACATGGACTCGCGACCCACTACAACTCCAGGCAATACGGCTCGTGTGCTTCACTCATCGCCAGCAGTTCCAGGCAGCGGGTCGTGAACTTGATGATCCCCATGTTCGGGTCGTCCACGCCGCTGTAGTACTGCTGCATGGCCGGGACGTTGTCCCACAGGAGCTGGCGGCAGTGCGCGCAGTCCACCGCCTCCGCCGTGCCCGAGAGGGTCGCCACCTGCCAGTCGTCCTCCTTGGAGAAGAGCAACTGGGCGTGGGGGTTCTGGGCGATCTGCGCCATCTTGCGCGAGCTCTTGCCGCACGCCAGGTAGAACGTCCAGGGCGCGTCCGGGTCTTCGACGACGGCGCCCATCCAGCGCATCTGTGGCTTGCCCTCGGCGTCCACGGTGGCGAGCACATGTACATTGTGCACCGCCGCCATGACCTGCCGTACGCGATCGGGTATGTCAGACATCGTGTCCACCTCGTTTCATGTTGTGGGTCGGCATTTCGCCGGGTGCCACGGCCAGCCCTGCTGGCCATGTTCCCAGTGCTTGCACGGCGATCGGGCCTCGCCGTGGCACCCGCCGCCTCCGTCCGCTTCCACCTGCGCACTGATGTGGTCGGCAGCAGGTAGCGTCCGGACCTCGGCCTCACTTCACCCGCGGGATCTCGATGCTGTCTCCAAGGCCGTACTGCCAGAGCCGCACCGTCTTGCCCCCGTACAGCTTCTCGAGGTCGGCCTTGCTGAGGCTGTCCTGCAGCAGAATCTGACTCTTTGTGTCGCGCACGGCGCCCCTGACCTGCCGCGCGTCCTTGCCCTCCCCGAGCCAACTCCCGGCATAGAAGTCGTTCGTGACCAGGCACTTGCCCTGCGCGTCATAGCGCCCATTGGCGAAGTTCAGGAACGAGCCGATCCAGAGCATTCCCTCGGCGGCGCTGACGACGGGGCCCTCGCCCAGGTGGGCGGTCTGGTCGAGCTTCAGGCGCAGCAGCTTGCCCTCCGGCTTCGCCTCAACGAGGCGGAACATGCCGCTGCGGCGGTCATTGAAGACGCGCGCATAGCGGCCCACCACGAAGTCGGCCTGCTGCGCCGCCGGGGCCTCGACAGTGATCTCGTTCGTCTCGTAGTCAGTCGCCACAATCTTGCCAGTCGCGTAGCCCGGGCCCTCGCCCGCCGCCGTCTCCCCGATCCGCACCTGCTTGACGGTCTTGCCGCCGGCCACGGTCGTGAAGCTCACGCCGAGGGGGCGGTGGGCGCTGGTGCGCGTCGTCGTGTCGGGCGTGGCGACGACGAGGGTGTCCACGGCGCCGTCGCGGGTCACCTCCAGTGTCAGCGGCTGCTGCGACACGAGCCGCACGGCCTGTACGACCGGCGTCTTCTGGTAGGCGTCGAGTACGCTCAGGAAGTGATCGGGCTTCGCCCCGAGGGACTGGCGGCGCACCAGCAGGTAGTCCAGCCCCCAGTCCGCCGGACGGGCCGGCGAGCGGCCGCTGCCCATGATGACCTCGGCCGGGCCGCCGACCGGGACGACACGCAGGCTGAACTGGTCGCCCTCGGGCAGGCCGTAGTCCCAGTGCCAGGTCTGCGGCTCGGCGAGTGGCGCGCGGCGGACCTTCGTCAGGTAGCACGGGAAGTTGCGCGTCTTCTCGCGGCCCCAGCGGTCGGTGTAGGTCGCGGCATGGGCCACGTCGGGGCCGGCCAGCGTGCCCCGCTCCTGGGCCTGCCAGTTCAGCGGCGGGGCCTGCAGGGGCGTCAGCGGCCCGTGCCAGCTCTGGTCGTGCTGCGAGCCGCCGTTGACGGCGAACAGGTCCACGACGTAGAAGCGCTCGGGGTCGAGTTCCACGAGCACACAGGTGCGCTCGTAGAGGTTGACGTCCCTGGCGGGCTGCGCCTTGCTCCCCTCTCCCGCTGGGAGAGGGGTAGGGGGTGAGGGGAACACATGCGGCGGGTACGGATCGTGCCGTGCCGTGACGACGTGGATGCCATCCTGCTCAGCGAAGAGGTTGCACTGCCCGCCGATGTCCGTGGGGGGCTGGGTCTCATCCACGCTCACGGTGTTGTGGGACATGATGCCGCTGTCCCAGTCGCGGTAGTCCCAGGTGTACGGGTAGCCCAGATCGGGCAGCAGGGTGACGCCCCGCGCGAACAGCTCGAGGTTCAGGTTGTCGAACTGGCGATGGCCGGGGATGCCGCTGTAGTTCAGCGACAGCGCCCGCTCCTGCCCCGGCGTCTGGCCGGTCTCGACCAGCGCCCAGCCGTAGGCGTCAAGGAGGCGGTCGCGGAGCGGAATCTGCGACTCCGGTGTGGCCAGCGCGGCCTTCAGCTCGTCTTCGGGATAGGGCTCGAACAGCTCGCCGCTGTGGAAGCGCCCGTCGGGGGCGGTGCAGGCTCGGGCGATGCGCGGGTCGTGGAAGCGCTCGAAGCCATACAGGTTCGGCGTGGTGACATACGAGTTGTACGCTGGCTTGCGGCGCTCGGTGGGCTGGATGTTGCCGCAGTCGCCGATGGAGGGCAAGAACGTGTGGAATATCTCCAGGTCAATGTAGTAGTCGAACAGGGCCTTGCCCTTCGGGTTGCCGAACAAGTCGGGATACTTCTCCTGCGGGAAGCGGTCGGGGTGACGGCGGCGGATCTCCTCCATCAGCCGGTTGACGCGGATGAAGTCGAACTTGATGCTGCTGTAGTTAGGGCTCTCGAAGCTGCCGCCGTCGCGCAGCAGGCCGTTGAGGATCACGTACGCCGCCCGGCCGTCGCCGTGGAAGGCGTAGTCCACCATGTCCTGGGAGTTGGGGTGTGTGTCGCTGTAGTCGTCCATGACGAGCGCGCAGGCCATCGCCGCGGCCTGGTGGAAGCCCTCATTGCCGTGGATGAAGCCATTGAGGATGCCCTGCATGCCGACTCGCAGCAGGTTCTCCTCGATGTAGCGCCTCAGGTCCTGGCCGCTCTCGACCGGCATGCCCTTGGTCTTGAGGAAGGCGATCATCTCTGGGTCCTGGTCCATGTAGTTCCACAGCCCGTCGTAGGCGTAGGCGGTGGCTTCCAGGCAGAAGGTCTCCCAGATCAGGTCGGTGATCATCCCCCCCGTCTTCCAGGTGTAGTGCGGGTCGCGACCGCCGTACGGGCCGAAGTAGAGCCGGTCCTTGCGATCGGTGAAGTTGGGGTACTCGCTGGCCAGCCGCGCCAGCAGAATGCAGCCCTTGCGCGCGTAGCGCTTGTCGCCCGTGAGCACCCACGCCTGTGACAGTGACCGCAGGCAGGGGATCGTGTTGTTCCCGTACGCCATGTGGGCGTACTCGATCAGGAACTGGAAGGTCTTGTCGCCGACCTTGCAGCCGCTCCCGTCGTCGGGGAAGTCACCCGAGGTCATGTCCCCGTTCATGTAGTCGTTGGAGGGATACCACTCGCCGCCGGCCCGGCAGCGGACCTTGTACGGGTGGTGGATGGGGTCCGTGGTCCAGGCAGTCCAGGCGCTGTACTTGCGCACCTCCGTGCCGTGCACCGGGCACATGGCGCGCGTGTTGTGGTTGGGGAGCACGCGCGGGATCTTCGTGGTCGGCTGCATCAGCCAGATGAAGTCATCGGTCTGGGCGACGCAGTCGGCCGCCGAGCCGTAGTCCCGGCCGATGTAGTAGTCATTCCGGTCGCCCTTCTGCATCCGCTCCAGCAGCTTGCTCCCCCAGTCCCGCGTGGCGTTCTGCTGGCCCACGGCGAGGCGCTGGGGCGTGTAGTATGTCGGGCCATCCTTGGCGCTGACGAGTGACATCGCGACCAGACCTCCGAGCACGGCAGCAAGTGCGCGCATGGCGGACCTCCTGGAACATCGCCACAGTGTTCCCCGCCGTGGGGACGCCCTCCTGTTTGGGGCGAGGCAGGTAGAGAGACACTGGCGGCGGAACCCCACGGGGAGGAGCGTGAGACCGATGCGACGATGGCTGCTGCCGACGGCTGTGGTTGCCTCCGTGTTCAGTGGTCTGTCGTGCAAGCCGGCGGCCCAGCCGACCGGCGCCGACGACAACCGCATTCTGGCCTTGGCGCTGACCCACAAGTACGAGGATGGCGGCTACACCGTCGTCAACGGGGAGACGGGGACCGGCGTCACAGCGACAAACGACCCGAAGGAACTCGAGCAGACGAAGCAGTACGTCATCAAGCAGCTGAGGCTTCCTGGCGTGGACGTCGGGAAGCTGATGGACGCCTTTGCCGCCAAGAACCGGCGGGCAGTGAAGCTGACGTTGCCCTCGGCGCCCGAGCAGGGCTACCTCATAGACACCGAAGGCGAATACGGCAAGTACTTCCAGCAGGACGGCGGCGGCTGGGAGCGCTGGTACAAGGAGCACCCGAAGGCGCACGGCAGCACGACGGTATCGCTCCCTGTGTGGGACAAGGAGAGCGGGACCGTTCTGCTCTACATGGGGACGCAGTCACATTGGCTGGCCGGGGCAGGGCACCTGATCGCGTACAAGTACGACGGCACGACGCTGCAGGAGATCGCGCGCGTCATGCTGTGGATCTCATAGGGAGCCGCCTGCCGGGTGGACACACTGCTCGCCCTTGATCTGGGTACTTCGGGCTGTCGGGCCGCGCTCTTCGGCCTCGACGGGCGCTGCCTGGCGCGGCGTCACGCCGAGTACGGCCTGCTGTCGCCTGAGCCCGGGGCGGCCGAGCAGGACCCGGAGGTCTGGTGGCAATCACTGGTCTCATGCGTCCGGGGGGCCCAGCAGGAGGCGCCTGAGGCGTACGTCCTGGCCCTGGGGGTCAGCGCCCAGGGGCACTCGTGGGCGCCCGTAGACGCACGCCTGCGGCCCCTGCGGCGGGCCCTGACATGGCTCGACGCCCGGGCCGGGGAGCAGGCGCGGGGGCTACTGGAGCGACATGGCGCCGACTTCTGGGGGCGGCTGGCCGGGAAGCTGCCCGGCCAGTGGCACATGCTGCCCCAGTTGCTGTGGCTGCGCGAGCGCGATCCGGACAGCCTCGCCGGGGCGTGGCGCTTGCTGTGCGCCCATGACTTCCTGATGGCCCGCCTGACCGGCGAGGTCGTCACTGACTACACCAATGCCGCAACGACGCTGCTCTTTGACATCGCAGGCGGGACGTGGGCCGAGGCGTTGCTCGGCGAGTACGCCGTGGACGCCGGGCTGTTGCCGGAAGTGCGACCGGCGGGGAGCCTCGCCGGGGGCCTGACAGAAGCGGCTGCGGCGGAACTGGGCTTGCCCGCAGGGACGCCTGTGGCTGTCGGCGCGCAGGACCAGAAGTGCGCCGCCCTGGCGGCTGGCCTGGCGCCGGGGACGGCGACGGCGTCGCTGGGCACCGCCACGGCGATCATCGCTCGGGCCGAGGCCCCGCGCTTCTCGCCCGAGCATGGCGGCATACCGTGCTTCCCCTATCTGGCGCGGGGGCAGTGGGTGCTGGAGGCGCCGCTGGCGACGACCGGAGGGGCGCTGCGGTGGTTGCGCGACACACTGCAGTCGCCTGTGGGAGGGGTCACCGACCCCGACCGGTCGGGGTCGGTGACCCCTCCCACAAGCGACTCAGAGGTCCTGGGTGGCTATGGACAGATGATCGCTGCCGCGGAGGCCGTGCCGCCCGGCGCTGAGGGTGTGCTCTTCTTCCCGTATCTCGCCGGCGCGGGAGCGCCGTTCTGGCGCGGCGACAGCCGTGGGGCCTTCTGCGGCCTGACGCTCGGGAGCGGCCCCGGCCACATGACCCGGGCGGTGCTGGAGGCCGCGGCCTACGATATCGCGGCGAACCTGGAGCACATCCGGGCGTTGGGGTGCGCAGTCGAGCGCCTGGTGCTGTTCGGGGGCGGGGCGCGCAGCGCGCTGTGGCCGGAGATCATCGCCGCGGTCTGCGATGTCCCCGTGCTCGCCGGGGCGGACAGCGAGGCCGCTAGCCGCGGGGCGGCGATGCTCGCCGGAATGGCCCTCGGCGTGGACACGGCTTCGCTGAGGCTGGCCGTGGCGCCGGTGCAGACGCGCGAGGACTGGCGTGCGACATACCGACCGCTGCGGTCGGCCTTCGATCAGGCCCGCGAGGCGTACTTCGCCTTCGACGGGCGTCTGCGGGGCGTGACATGAAGATCCTGGCCATCTCTGACGTCCACCTCGACCCCGATAAGCCCGCGCCATGTCAGGACTTCATCGCCCGGGTGCAGGATGAGGAGCCGGACGTGCTGGTGGTCGCGGGGGACCTGGCGGTCGGGAAGTCCGCTGTCTATGAGACGCTCCTGGCCAGTTGCGACTTCTTCACCGGCCCGAAGCTGTTCGTGCCCGGCAACCATGACCTGTGGCAGCTCCACAGCAAGCGCGCCACGTGGCGACGATACGAGGAGGAGTTGCCGGACGCCGTCGCGACCGTGGGATGGCAGTGCCTCGACATGGGCCCGGTGCTGCTCGACGATGTCGCCTTCGTGGGGTGCATGGGCTGGTACGACTACTCGCTGCGGCAGACGACCAGCCCGTCGGCGGAGTTGCGCGTGGCGCCCGCGCAGGTGACCGCGCCGGGGCGCAGCATGAAGACCAGCAACGCTCGCGCGAACCTGCGCTGGGAGGAATTGACGCCCGATGACTACGCCTCCAAGGCCCTGCAGGTCGGCGAGGACAACGTCATGGAGGCGGTGGTGTGGAACGACGCGTTCTACACCGACTGGGGGCGCAGCGACGGGGAGATGACCGACTACTTCTGCGACAAGCTGCGGACGCAGGCGCGGCAGGTCGCGCGCCGCGCCAGGAAGCTCGTTGTCGTCACTCACTTTGTGCCCTTCGCCGAGACGCTGCAGGACTACAGCGAGGTGGCGCCGGCATACGCCCGGGCCTTCGCAGGCAGCGTGAAGCTCGGTCAGACGATCCAGAAGCTGCCAAACGTCGTCGCCGCCGTCTTCGGCCATTGGCACCGCGGCGGTCAGTGGCGCCTGGGGAACCTCCGGGCCTACAACGTGTCCGCCAAGAACGGTGCGGGCGACGGGACACTCGTACAGATCTAGTAGGGAGGCACTATGCTGCAGATTGGTTTCGCTGAACAGGACATTACCCCCCCGCCGGGCCCGCGCATCGCCGGGCACTTCCGGGACCAGGCCGTGGAGACCGTCCACGACCCGCTGTTCGCCCGCGCGATGGCCATTACCGGGAGCGGGCCGTCGGGCGAGGAACTGACCTTCGTCCTCATCACCTGTGATGTGCTCTCCCTGCGGCGTAGCACCGTTCTCGGCGCTCGCCAGCGCATTGAGGAAGCCACCGGTGTGCCGGGCACGCGGATCACCATCAGCGCCACCCACACCCACACCGGCCCCGCCGCTGCCCGCATCTTCTGCATGGACCCCGACCCGGACTACGTGCAGTCGCTCGCAGGGCACATCGCCGCCGCCGGCATCGCGGCCCTGCAGCGCCGGCAGCCGGGCACGCTGACCGTGGCCTACGGCTTCGAGGGCAAACTGACCCAGCAGCGCCGCTTCATCATGCGCGACGGCACGGCCCGGATGCACCCCCCCAAGGGCGGCAAGGACATCCTGTACCAGGAAGGGCCGGTGGACCCGGAGATCGCGGTACTGTGGGGCGAGGACGCCACGGGTGCGCCGCTGGGCTGTTGGGTGAACTTCGCCTGCCATGTCAACACCGTGGGTGGCACCAACCCCATCTCCGCCGACTACCCCGGCTACCTGGCCGCGGCGATGAAGGCCCGGCAGCACGAGGGCTTTGTCACGCTGTTTGGCAACGGCTGCTGCGGGAACCTGTGCGCCATTGATGTGTATGACCCCGACCGGGACGACCGGGGGCACGAATGGGCTCGCACAATGGGCGAGCGGCTGGCCGACGACGTGCTGCGGGCGCTGGCCGACGGGGAGAAGCTGGCCGACCCCGTGCTCGATCACCGCAGCACCGTCATTCCCATGCCCATGCGCCACGTCCCCGAGGAGCTGCTGGCGTGGGCGCGCGACTTCCTCGCCGCCGCCGACGAGAACACCTCGTTCACGGAGCGCTGCTATGCGCAGATGGCGCTCGAGATGATGGAGATGCAGCGCACGGAGCCGCTCGTGAGTGCCGAGGTGGACGCCTTCCGCCTCGGCGACTACGGCCTCGTCACGCTGCCGGGCGAGATCTTCACCGAGTTTGGCCTGGACATCAAGCTCAAGTCCCCGGCGAAGCGCACCTTTGTGGTGGAACTGGCGAACGGGATCGTGGGTTATGTACCGACAAAGCGCGCCTTCGAGGGCGGGGGCTATGAGCAGCGCACCGCGACCTCCTCGAAGCTCGATCCGGTGGCCGGGGAGATGATGGTGGCGGTGGGCCGGGCGCTGCTGGAGTCCATGTTCCGGTAGTATGGTGTACCGTGATTTGCTGTCACACCCCGAAAGGTGACACCCGCATGAGACTGACTGTCCGCTGTCTGCTGCTGGTTGTGCTCTGTGCCTCCGTCACGCTGGCCCAGCCGCTGTTCGACTACGTGGCGGCGCCGGATGCCGCCTACAAGTGGGAGAAGGTCAGCGAGGCCGATGGCGCGATGGGCTGCAAGATCATCACGCTCAGCCTGACCTCGCAGGTCTGGCAGGGGATCACCTGGACCCACCAACTGGTCATCGTGCAGCCGCCGAAGCTGGACAACTGCCAGACCGCGGTGATGCTCATCAACGGCGGGAAGATGGGCGACAAGGAGCTGGCGATGCTGGCCATGCTGGCTGCGACTGTCTCCGGGCCCATCGTCTATCTGGGCGACATCCCCAACCAGCCCCTGTTCAACAACCTGCGCGAGGACGCGCTGATCGCCTATACCTTCACGCGCTACCTGGCGACCCACGACGCGACCTGGCCGCTGCTGTACCCGATGGTCAAGTCGGCAGTGCGGGCCATGGATGCGGTGCAGGAGTACACGCAGCAGAACTGGCCGCAACGGGTGGAGAAGTTCGTGACCACGGGCGCCTCCAAGCGCGGCTGGACCACGTGGTTCACCGGCGAGGTAGACCCGCAGCGCGTCGCCGGCATCGCCCCGATCATCTACAACAACCTCGACATGCCCGCCCAGATGGCGCTGCAGAAGTCCTCGTACGGCGTGTACAGCAGCCAGATTGACGACTACACCGCGCTGGGGCTGCCCGACCTGCTGCAGACCGAGGAGGGGCGGGCCTTCGGGGCCATGGTGGACCCCTTCACCTACCGCGACAGGCTGACGATGCCCAAGCTGCTGATCCACGGCACCAATGACCCGTACTGGGTGCTGGACTCCGCGAACATCTACTGGGACAAGCTGCCGGGGCCCAAGTGGGTGCTGAACCAGCCCAACATCGGCCACGGGATTGACTTCATACGGTTCCTGCCCGCCGAGGGCGCGTTCTACCTGTGCTGCGCGGGCCGGCAGCAGTTCCCTGAACTCAACTGGCACTTCCAGCGCGACGCCGGCAGCCTGAAGCTAGGGGTCATCACGGACATCGCCCCCAAGCGTGTGGCGCAGTGGACGGCAACAGCCCCGACACGCGACTTCCGCCCCTCGAAGTGGGAGAGCAAGGTGCTGGAGCAGGCCGGTGGGCAGTGGCTCGCCGAGGTAGCGAAGCCACAGACCGGCTACGCGGCGCTGTTTGTCGAGGTCGTGTACGACATGGCGGGGCGCGAGGTGCCGCTGAGCACGGGGATCGAGATCATCGGGCCGTAGGGGCCATGAGAGGGCACACATGCGCGCGATTGCTCTGCTGGGGATCGTCCTGGCCGTCACTCCTGCCTGCGCCCACTGGGAGACGGACAACCCGGCCTTCGCGTGGGCTACGCCGGGGCAGGTGCGGTGGCTCATTGACTACTCCAAGATGGAGCAGCCGCATGTCGAGCTGATGCTCGACGCGGGCTTCACCTTCCTGCAGGGCGGCGGCTTCGCGCCCGAGGCCCTCGGGGCCGTCAAGGCGCGCCCTGGCGCGCACTCCATGCAGTACATCTGCAGCCGCACGATCTACCACGAGTTGCTCTTCCCCAAGTATCCCGAACTGAAGGACGCCGCGATCCTCAACCCCGACGGCTCCTACAAGATCATCTACAACAACCCGAAGCGCTATGCGGGGTGCTGGAACCGTCCGGCGTGGCTGGCGTACATCAAGCGCCTGATGGACGACATCAAGGCCCGGGGCGTGGACACGATCTTCTTCGACAACCCCATGACCTGGGCGTGTTGCTGCCCGACGTGCCAGGAGCTGTTCGCGCACTTTGCCCTCGAGAAGACTGGCCAGCCGCTGAAGCTCGGGCAGTTCGGCAAGCCGAGTGAGTTGGAGAACTGGTTCACGCTCGACACGGCGGTGCGCTTCTGGACGCAGATCCGCGACTACGCCCACAGCCAGGGCATGTTCATCGTCGCCAACAACATGACGTACTGGCTCATCAACCAGGGCCTCACGGATGGGGTCTTCTCCGAGGGCAATGGGCACGCGCCCTTCCAACAGGACATCGCGGCCTACAAGATCGGGCTGGCGGTGTCGCACGGCAAGCCCACCGGCATCCTCGACTATGTCCCGCTGAAGGTCATGCAGGCTCGCGGCAAGACGGCCTTCAACGCCTCTACGGGCTCGGGGGAGAAGTGGACCGGCGCGCCGATCGCCGAGGAGTTCCAGGTGGCGTTGGCGCAGGGAGCCGCGTGCGGCGGCAACTACATCGCTAACTTCTCGCTGGAACTGGGCCGACGCATCGAGCAGATGACCGTGCCCGAGGACCGGAAGATCGTGGAGGGGCTGAAGCTGTACAACGGCTTCCTGCAGGCGCACCCGGAGGTCTATGCGAAGGCGCAGCCCGGCTCCCCGGTGGCCGTGCTCTTCAGCCTCACCGCCGGTCCGCGTGAGGGCGAGATCCTGGGCCACAAGCGCGGTGCCTTCAACAGCATCCTGTGGGCACTGCAACAGCAGGGGGTGCCGGCCGAGGTGATCGTCGAGGACGACCTGCAGCCGGCGCGTCTGGCGGGCCTGAAGACGGTCATCCTCAGCGACGTGACCGTCCTGGAGCCCGAAGCGGCCCGCGGGCTGGCGGGTTTCGCCAAGGCCGGTGGCACGGTGATCGTCGCCGGCGCGACGAGGGTGCGCGGGAAGTACGAGCCCTCGACGCAGGCCCGTCCCCTCTCCAGCGTCTTCCCCGGGAGCCGCGAACTGAGCCTGTCGGTCTACCTGCCCGCCGACTTCAGCACCGATGCGGGCTATGTCGCCCAGCCGCCATGGCTGAAGGTGGACAAGGAGGTCGGCAACGCCACCGCGATGTTCCGTGGCGCGCCGGGGAAGTACCGCCTGGTGCTCTCGTACTTCGACGAGAGCGACGGGCAGGGCAGCTTCGAGCTGCTCGTGGACGGCAAGCAGGTCGGGCAGTGGCAGAACACGGCCGATGACGACACGACCCACACGCACACCGCCACGGGCGTGGCGCTCAAGACCGGCTCGCAGATCACGGTAGTGGGCCATTCGGGGGGCGGCGAGTACGGTCGCTTCGAGCGACTCGTGGTGATGGGCGAGACCGACGGCGGGAACATCGTCGAGATGAAGGTGGGGAAGGGGAAGCTAGTGCAGGCACTGACGCCGCTGCCGCAGTTGGTGGCAGAGGACCTGGAGAAGCTGTGTGCTCCGCTCCGCCGACTGCTGCCCGTTCGCGTAGGTGCGGACGTCCCGGACGCGCCAGCTTCGCGCAAGCGCCTCCTGAACCTCACGCGCGGCACCGACGGCGCCCTGTGCGCCCACATCGTCAACTACGACTTTCGCTACGACGACAAGCTCGCGCTGCAGAGCATCGAGCCGACGCCGGCCATGACGCTGCAGGCGCCCGGCGTCAAGCAGGCGACGCTGCTCACGCCGGAAGCAGCGCCCCAGGTGCTGCCGACCAGGAACGGCCAGATCACGGTGCCAGCGATCCGCATCTACGGTGTCGTCGTCATGCGCTAGGGGTCTGTAGGACGGGGGCTTGTACCCCGCCCAGCCGTTCGGCGATCGCTGCTCGGGGCGGGGTACAAGCCCCCGCCCTACAGCCCCGGCCCCTCACCTCAGCCACAACACCGCCGTCTCGCCCGGCCCCAGGCGCACCGTGATCGTGCTGCCTTCGCGATTGGTCTGCACCGGGACCGGGCAGCCGCCGGGCACCAGCACATCTATCGCTTCCTTGACCGGCTTGCGTGAGTAGACGTGGGGCGTCACGGGGTAGTCCACGCTGCGGTTCAGCAGGAAGAGATAGCGCTCCCCGTCCTCCGTCACCCGCAGCAGGCCGCCGGTCACTTCCGCCCCCGACGCCGCCTCCACCCACTTCGGGAAGTCCATGTAGTCCTCGAGCCCCGCGAGGGACGGGATGAGCCACGCATGGCCCTGGCCCGTCGCGATGTCCTTGCCGCCACGCCGCAGGTCAGTGGTCGTGTGGTCGGCGCCCAGCGTCTTCGTCAGCAGGCCGCACGGCCGCGCCAGTTCGTCGTAGGTCCCGTTCTCGCCGATGAGGATGAGCAGCTTGCCTCTGGCCTGCGCGAAGTCCACCAGTTGCTGCTGCAGGCGGGCGGCCATGTACTTGCCCGCCGGGACGATGACGACATTGAAGTCGCTCAGCTTCGCGCGGCCGTCGAGGACGTACTCCTCGGGCAGCAGCTCGTAGCGGATGCCCCACCGGAACAGGGCGGCGTGGATGCTGAGAATCTGCGCGTAGGCGTTGGCATCCGGCCGCTCATTGCGCATCGTGGCCGAAGGCTGCAGCACCAGCGCGTGCGCCGGGGCGATGCGGCTGTGGGTCAGCACCCAGTCGAGCTGCTCCATCTTCCGCTTCGCCACCGCCAGGCCCGGCGCGCAGTAGCGCACCGTCGTCAGGTCATACTGCGGGTTGAACCAGTTGCCGTTGTACTGGAAGAGATACGAGCCGGCGGTGTAGGCGTACCACTTCATCTGCAGCGTCCGCCCCCACATGCAGCAGTCGCTGATGTGCTTCTCCAGCCCCCGGCGCTGGGCGCGCTCGTCCCACACCCGGTCCCGCTCCTCCTGGCAGCCCCAGAAGTCCTCCATGTAGCCGAGGCCCTTGTTCGCGTAGCGGTTGAGACTGCTCAGATAGACGTGTCCGAGCTGCATCTGCGGCGCGCCGCGGTGGTAGGAGAGCACGTCGCAGGTCTCGAAGAGGCGCGCCCCGTTGATCTGGTTGAGCAGCCCGCTGTGCCGCGCCACGACGGGCTTGTCCGGGTCGGCGGCCTTGAGGCTGTCGTAGATGAGCTTCAGGTACCCCAGGTAGGCTTCATCGCGGAAGGCCTCGAACTCGGCGACCAGCGGCGTGATCTCTTTGCGCCCCAGGTACGCATCGGGTGGCGGCTGGATGGCCGCGAAGTCGGCGTAGTTGGCGCCCCACTCCTGGTTCAGAGCCGCGATCGTCTGGTACTTGCCCTGCAGGTACTGCCGGAAGGCCACCTCGCCTTGCGGGCCGTAGCCGGTCTCGCGCACGCCCTTGTCGGTGGTGAAGGTCGGGTACGCCTCCTGGTCCACCTCGTGGAAGAGCACCCGCGGCTCGCGCTTGCAGAAGGTCGCGTACTGCGTCAGGTAGTCCTTGATGTACGCCCGCACCGCCGGGTGCAGCCAGTTGAGGCTGTGATTGCCCCCGCTGCTCTTGCCCTGCAGGCCGTCCTGGGAGAGCTTGAAGAAGTCCGGCTCGCCCTTGTGCTGGTCGAGCAGCCACTGGGGCGCGTACAGGTACTCGTGCAGCCCGAAGCTCAGATAGCCGAAGGTGCCGGCATAGCCCAGTCTGGTGAGGTTGTCACAGGCCTCGGTGACATTGCTGAAGTCCACGTCGGCGGGGGTGTGGACCTTGGGCGATCCGGGGGCGGCACTGTGGAACTCCAGGTCGAAGGGCTTCTCCCAGGCGCTGAACTGCGCGGGGCTCCAGCACCCGAACAACAGGCGGTTCATGCGCCCGTTCGGCTCGATGGCGCGGACGGACCGCTCCTGCCTCCCGAAGTGCCTGGGCAAGTTCACCTTGGCCGGGCGCAGGCTCGCAAGCTGTGCCTCGAGGTCCTTCTTCAGAGCCGCGAGTGTCCCGGAGAGTCTATCCGCGCTCGTGCTGAAGGCGGCATTGTCCGCCTCGGTCTTGCTCTTGAAGGCGGCGATGTAGGCGCCGTACGTCGTGTTGAGTTGCTGGTCGCTGGCCTCGAAGCGCTGCCGCAGGTCGGCCGTCTGCGTCGGCTTGCCGACGTAGTAGGCACACCGCTCCACATCGCGGAGCAGGCTCTCGACGAAGGCGGACTCGAACACCAGGGCGTTGTAGCGGGTCGCCATCTGGAAGATCGTGTCATTGTCCGCCTGGTGCTTGGCGTAACGGCTGAGCGGCCCGCCGCCGATCTCCACCCCGATGGTCTGGTTGGTCCACACGTCCGCCTTCAGCTCGGAGGGCGAGCCCAGCTTCTCCAGGATCACGTTGTCGAACCACACGCGCCCGACGGCGTACTCGACCGAGAGCAGGAGCTGGGCCTGCGTGCCATCGTCAGGAGTGACGACGAGGCCGGCCCGCTGTACCCACTCCCCCAGCCGCGTGGTCTTCACCTGCGCGGGGTAGCTGCGGTTCTTGATGACCCCGCTCTTGGGGTCGCGCCAGTTAATGACCATGCCGATGGCGCTGTCAGGCACGGCGGGGTCGTGGCGGATGTGGACGCCCAGTCGGTACACCGTCTTGGGCTCCAACGCCAGCAGCGGCGCGCACGCGAAGGCGCGGTCGCCACTGCGCACTGCCGTGATGCGCAGCGACTGGCGCCCGTGCTGGGCCGCGGTGGCGTCCAGTTCGTACTTGGACTGCGAATCGTCGGGCCACTGGGTCCAGCCCAACGCCGGCTCCTCGAAGTCCTGGTTGGCGAACCGGGCCGGCCCCTGGGCGAGCGCGCAGGCGGCGGCAAGAAGAACGACGGCCATGGGGAAGCAGAGGCGCATGGGGTATCCCTCCGTGACGGGTTGCCGGATTGGGGACAGCCAGGATGTGACCGGCTCAGGCATCAGAGGTGGGCAGCAGCCCGGCCAGTGTGTCCAGCAGCTTGGTGAGGCTGAAGGGTTTCTGCAGCACTGCTCCGGCGCCTAGATCGGCCATTTCCTGGCGAAGCTGCGGATCCAGCTTGCCGGTGATGACGACCGTGGGCAGCGGGGCCGCAAGCGCGCGGGCCTGCCGCACGATGGCGACGCCACCGGCGCCGGGCATCATCAAGTCGGTGACCACCACGTCGAAGTCGCCCTCCCGCAGGGCCCCCATGGCCTCCTCGGTGGAGCGGGCCGGGGTCACGGTGTGGCCGAGCTGCGTGAGGGCCGTGGCGACGGCCTTGCGGACATCCGTCTCATCCTCGGCGAGCAGTATGCGGGCAGGCCGCGCCCTGGCCGCCGTCATGGGCGCCGGGGTCTCGGCCGCGGCGGCGTTCTCGTCGAGGAGGGGCAGCCGCACCACAAACGTCGTCCCCTGGTGTGGCTCGCTGCGGACGTCCATCTGTCCACCGTGCGCCGTCACGATCCCGTGTGACACTGACAGCCCCAGCCCGGTACCGTGCGGCTCGACGCCCGGCTCAGCCCGCTTGGTGGTGAAGAACGGCTCGAAGACGCGGGCGAGGTGCTCGGGCGCGATGCCCGTGCCGGTGTCGCTGACGCTGATCACGAGGCTCCGCGGGGCCTCAGGGATGGGGGCGGTCGCGATGCTCAGGCGTCGGCGCCCCAGCGGCACCCCCGCCCCGGACATCGCCTGGACGCCATTGATGATCAGGTTGAGCAGGACCTGTTCGAGCTGTCCCGGATCGCCGTGCACCCGTGCCCCGGGCAGCCGATTGTCGCGCTCCACCGTCACCTGGGCGTTCTCGCACTGGCGCCGTGAGACCGCGAGGGCGCGCTCGATGATGTCTTCGACGGCCACTGGTTCGCGTCGCGGCTCGCGTGGCCGGGCGAAGGCCATCAGGTCGGCACAGGTGGCGCCGCCCCGGCGGGCCGAGCGCAGGACCACTTCCCTGAGTTCGCGGGACTCCTGGGGATCGCTCGGGTCGGCCATCTCGGCCTGCAGCAGCATCGCCGCCAGCAGGTTGTTGAACTCGTGGGCGACCCCGGCGGCAAGTTGCCCCGCCGCCGCGAGCCGCTGCGCATGCTCCATCTGCTTGCGGGTGGTGATGTCCGTCGCCAGGGCGATCACGACATCCTGGTTGAGGTAGGTGCCCTTGTACAGATGCACATCGCACGGAAACAGATCACCGCTGGCGCGGCGTCCCCAGAACTCGAACTCCTGCAGCTCGCCGAGGAAGGCGCACTGGATCTTCTGGCTGATGTCCGCGAGGTCGTTCTTGCCGGGCGCCGCGATGGCCTCGAGGGTCTTGCCGACGAAAAAGTCACGCGGGTATCCGAACATCGCCTCGGCGCCGTAGTTGGTGTCGAGGAAGCGCCCCTCGCGGTCCTGAATGTAGATGGCCTCATCCACGGCGTTGAACAGCTCGTGGTAGCTGACCTCGGTGGCGCGAAGGGCCTCCTGGGCGTGCTCCTGGGGCGTAATGTCGCTGATGAACAGCAGGCGGCTGGGCGGGCGCCTGCGGTGGCGCTGCAGGAGGAAGAGACGCAGCTCGTACGTCCGCTCGTTCCCGGCCGTCCCCATGTTCTCCTTGAGCCGGTGGACGCCCTCATCATCGCAGTAGGCGCGCACCTGCGGCCAGCAGGGGAGAACGTGTTCCACCGGCCAGCCCAGTACCGCGGCCACCTCCCGGTCCAGGATGCGCTGAGCGGCGGCGTTGAAGTCCACGATGCGCTCGTACTCGTCCACGACGACCACACCGTCGCTGATGGCCTCGAACACGGCGTCGCGAGCCACGGGAGCCAGGTCCAGCAGCTTCATGCGGAACAGCGCCCAGGCCAAGGCCAGGCCGCTGATGGTGAAGGCGGCCGGAGTGCAGTCTACGCCGGGCAAAGGCCCAAGGCGCAGCAGGTAGCAGACATTGGTGACCCACGGGGCCAGGGCGGCCGCCAGGACGACGTGGCCCTGGGCGCGCTGGCGCGGCCCGGCCCGCACGACGGTATGGATGATGATCCCCAGGGCGATCAGGATCAGCGCGTACGAGTAGGTGACGTGCAGCCAGTACGCCGGCCCGGGGCTGGGGGTGACGGTGACGAGGCCGCCCAGGTCGGTGAGGCGCACCGCCGCGTAGTACAGCAGGTGCAGCTCGTTGGTGGCGACCAGCACGACGGTGAGCGCGGGCACGACGAACAGCGCGGCGAGGCGCCGCTGTGTCAGCCAGTCGGTGCGGTTCGCATAGTGGAGGGCGAAGATGAGGAACGTCACCGGCACGGTGGCGATACCGAGGTACTCGACCTTGACCCACTGCATCGCCACCGTGAGGCTATGGCTGGCCATCTCGGCGGCCACGCCCAGCGACCAGACGGCGACGCTGAGCATGAGGGCTTCGAGCGCGCCGGCCATGGGCATCTGGCGCCGGCGCCAGGCATAGTGGGCGGCCAGAATGGCCGCCAGGCCTGGCGCCAGGATGATGATCGGATAGGCGTACGGCGGCATGGGCGTCTCTCAGGCCTGGAGAACCCGACTGAGCTGCGCGAAGACCTTCTGGAAGGCCGCCACGTACTGCTCCATCACGTTCAGGTCGTTCGGCGCGTACAGGTTGCGGATGAGCGCGTACTCATCGAGCCAGCGGCGCGTCTCGGGCAGCGGCAGGTTCGCGTAGCTGATGTCCTGGCGGGTGTGCGGGCAGCTCCACGGACAGCCCTTGCCATAGCCGTCCTTGCTCTGGAACAGCACCATGTCCGGCAAGGCGATGCCCCACCACTGCCGCACATCCACGCCCTCGGCGTTCAGCGCCGCGGAGACCTTCTCTCGGAACTGCCGGGCCGGCATGTCCACCCCCACCTGCTCGGGCTTGAAGCGGATCGGGTAGTTGTAGAAGACGTGCTCGCACCCCTCCGGCTCCGCCGGCGGCTCGACCCCCGGGATCTCCGCCAGGTGCTGAGTAAGGTATCGGCCATTGGCCTGGAAGACTTCAGTGTAGTAGTCGAGTTTCGCCAGTTGCGCGCGCGCCAGAGCCGCCGGCAGGCCGGCGGTGCGGTACATCCAGCCCATCCCGTGGGCGTTCATGTCGCGCGTGCCGTCCGGCTCGTGGACCTCGCCGAACTGCCACAGCCGGGCCGCCTTCTGGAACACCTCCGGGTCATCGGTGCTCATCAGGCCGCCCTCACCGGCGGAGAAGTTCTTGTTCTGGTTGAGGCTGAAGGCGGCCGCTGCGCCCATGCTGCCGACCTTGCGGCCCTTGTACGTCGCCCCGTGGCTCTGGCAGCAGTCCTCGATGATGCTCAGCCCGTGCTTGGCGCAGACATCCAGGATCGGGTCCATGTCCGCCGCCAGACCGTGCAGGTGGGGCACGATGACTGCCTTCGTGTGGTCGCTGAGGGCCGGCTCGATGAGCTTGGGGTCCAGGCTGATCGTCACCGGGTCGATGTCAATGAAGATGGGGATGGCGTTGTGGTGCAGGACGCACGTGGCGGTGGAGGTCCAGCTAAAGGCGGAGGTGATGACTTCGTCGCCCGGCTCGATGCCCACGGCGGCCACGGCCATGTGCAGGGCGGCCGTGCCGCTGTTGGTGGCCAGGGAGTACTGGCAGCCCTGCCAGGCGTTCCATTCCTCCAGGAGCGCCGCGACTTCGGGCGACCCGGCAGTCAGGGAATCATGCTCCAGCGCCCGCAGCACCGCGGCGCGGTCCGTGTCGTCAATGACCGGCCACTTGCGGCACACGAGGTCGGTCGGAACGGCGGGAGTCCCGCCGAAAAGCGCGAGTTCGTCTGACATGTGAAGCCTCCCATCCAAAGGTGGGTATATCCAACACCGATCACGGGATTATGTCAAGCTGCCACATGTGCTATGATGGCCCGTACGGCCCCGGAGAGCCGTCTCAGCATGGACCCAGCACTCGACGCCAAGATCAAGCTCGCCCCGCACGAGCCGGGAGCCTACATCTTCCGCGATGAGGAGGGCCGGCCGATCTACGTCGGCAAGGCCGGCGACCTGCGCGATCGCCTCGTGCAGCACACGCGAGGTGACAACCCGGCGGGCTGGGCCGTCGTCATGCACGAGCGCGCCCGGGACGTCGAGTGGATCGTCACCCGCTCGGAGACCGAGGCCCTGCTGCTTGAGGCCAACCTCATCAAGGAGCACAAGCCTCCCTACAACATCCGGCTGGCTGACGACAAGAGCTACCCGTACCTGAAGATCACACAGGAGCCCTTCCCGCGCTTGCTGGTGATACGCGACCTGCCCCGGGACGCCCAGGTCCACATCCCCGGCGGGCGCGGCAAGGTCCGCCGCGGCTTCCACGACCCCAAGCGCCACGAGGTGTACGGCGTTGGTGACGGGCTGGTTTTCGGCCCGTATCCCACGGCCGCGGTCATGTGGAAGATGCGTGACATCGCCGGGCAGGTCTTCGGCCTGCGTCATTGCCGCAAGACCCTCGACCCGTCCAGGCCCCTGCGCCCGTGCCTGAACTTCCACATCAAGCGCTGCGTCGGGCCCTGCCGTGGGGAGATCACGCCTGAGGAGTACGACCGGATCGTCGAGCAGGTGGTGATGCTGCTGGACGGGCGGACCGACACGGTGCGGCAGGAGTTCGAGGAGCGGATGAAGCAGGCCGCGGCGGAGCTGGACTTCGAGCGGGCTGCGACCTACCGCGACCGGATCAAGACGCTGGAGGCCGCCTCTGAAGACCAGTTGGTCAACGCCGCCGAGGAGCGCGATCAGGACGTGCTGGCCGTGGCCCTGGAGGGCGATTTCGGGGTCGTGGACCTGTTCCCCGTCCGTGCCGGACGGATGCTGGGCCCCGAGCACTTCAGCTTCTCGCATGTGCGGGGCCGCTTGCCCTCCGAGGTCATCGAGGCGGCGATGATGGTGCACTACAGCCAGCACGTGACCCCACCCCGCGCCATTTTGCTGCCTGAGCCGCTGCCGGAAGCGGCCGCCTGGGAAGCGATGCTGTCGGACTTGCGCGAGGGCAAGGTGGAGTTGCTGGTCCCCCGGCGCGGTGAGAAGCGCCGGCTGGTGGAGCTGGCCGAGAAGAACGCGCAGGTGAACCTGGCCCAGGTCCTGGAGGAACGGGGCCGCAAGCGCGAGGAGAACCTGGCGGCGCTCAACGACCTGGCCGAGGTGCTGGAGATGGCCGCCCGGCCCGCGCGCATCGAGTGTTACGACATCTCCAACCTGCAAGGCCAGGACGCCGTGGGCTCCATGGTGGTCTTCACCGACGGACTGCCAGACAAGCGGCGCTACCGGCGCTTCAAGATCCACCTGGAGGGCAAGCCGGACGACTACGCGATGATGGCCGAGATGGTGCAGCGGCGGCTGCGGCGGGGCATGCTCGGGGACGAGAAGTTCCTGCCTCTGCCCGACCTGCTGCTGGTGGACGGCGGGAAGGGGCAGGTGAGCACCATCGCTGCGGTCTTGGAGGAGGAGGGCGCTGCAGGGATGACGCTGGCGGGGCTGGCCAAGCGCGAGGAGGAAGTCTTCGTGCCGGGGCAGTCCGACCCCGTGGACATGACGGAGCACCCGCGCGGGCGCTTTCTGCTCCAGCGCGTCCGCGACGAGGCGCACCGCTTCGCCCACAGCTACCATGAGGGCCTGCGGAGCCGCACCATCACGCGCTCGCAGCTCGACATGGTACCCGGCATCGGCCCCACGCGCCGCGCGGCCCTGTTCCGCGCCTTCCCCTCACTGCAGGCCATGAGCGAGGCCTCGGTCGAAGAGCTGGCGGCGGTGGAGGGCATGAACCGCAAGGCGGCGCAGACGCTGCACGAGTTCCTGCTGGACGCCGCGCACGAGGCCAGGCCGTTGCCGGGGCAGGAGGAGTAGACCGCACGGCTCAGGCAGGAACCCCTCTGCGCCACGTGGAACTCCCCCTCACACTCCCCACCCGAGGTGCCCCATGCTTCGTCTCCTCTCGGCCGTCCTGTTGCTCGCTCTCGCGCTGGGCCTGGCCCAGGCTGCTCCGAACATCTATCCCGACCCCTCCTTCGAGGCCTCCGGCGTCGCGGGCGTGTCCCGGACGGGAGAGCGCGCGGCGTACCTCAAGGTGGGGCCGCGCGATCACTGGAGCGCCTTCGGCAACGGGGCGGTCACCGTCGAGCCCTTTGCGCGCTACAGGGTCGCGGTGTGGGTGAAGGCCAGACTCGGCAAAGGCGGGTACTCGGCCCCCTTCTGCTACAGTTGGGACAGCTATGAGTGGGCCTTCTGTTCGTCCCGGCCTGCTCCCGCCACGGACGAGTGGAAACAGTCGGAGCTGACTTTCGTCACCCCGAACAGCACCATGTACGTGCACCCTCTGGCCTACATCGAGGCCGAAAACTGCGAGGGCTGGGCCGACGACATCGTCGTGGAGAAGATCGCCGAGCCGGCACAGGTCATGGCCGAGATCGCGGCCAAGACGAAACGGACCGACGACGAGACACGCCTGCTGGGACGCTGGCTGGTTGTGCAGGGGGACCTCGCGGGGGCTGCGAAGCTCATGGAGCAGGCCACGGGCCTCATCCACGCCGACCTCGCGACGGTCCTCGCCCGCGCCACTACGGACCCGACCCGGCGGCGCCCCTACGTCGTGCAGGTCGTGGCCTACGGCGGGCCGACCTACGCCAAGGGCTATGAGGTCTTCACCGAGATCACGGCCGACATGCCGGGCGAGCGCCGGGGCATCGCCCTGGAGGCGTTGAAGCTGAACCCGAAGGACCAGCGGGTGGGCCGCTCGGCGCAGATGATCCTGTCGGCCAACCAGGCCACTGACCCGCTGGCGAGCACCGGCGAAGGCCTGGAGCAGGTGCGGCAGTCCCAGGCCGCCCTCCAGGCGGCGCTGCAGGACCTGCCGGCGGACTCCCCGGCCCGGGCAGAGCTGCAGAAGGCCGCAGCGAAGCTGGGCGAACAGGAGGCTCTCTTGCAGAAGCGCGCTTCCGAACTCGGCAGTTGCACCATCCGCCTGGGCGGCAAGACCCTCGATCCGCAGACCGCCGCCATCGTGATCCCGGACGACCCGACCGCGCAGGAGTGCTACGCCGCGCGCGACCTCCGCTATCATCTCGAACTTGTGACCGGCAAGCTGTTTGCCATCGCCCCGGAGAAGGACGCCAAGCAGGGCCTGTACGTGGGCAAGACGCGCAAGGCGCTCGCGGCGGGCGTCAAGTTCGACACGCTGGGGCTGGAGGGCATACAGCTCAAGAGCGCCGGCTCGTCGCTCATTCTCGCCGGCAACCAGCGGGGCGTGCTGTACGCGGTCTACACCTTCCTGGAAGACAACCTCGGGTGCCGGTGGTTCACGCCGGACTGCTCGACGTGGCCGAAGACCGGCACGATCAAGGTAGGCAAGCTGGACCGCCGGTACATTCCGCCGCTGGAGTTCCGCGCGGGCGACTACCCATGCGCCCGGCCGGGCGACTTCGGCGTGCGCTGCCGCCTGAACGGCAACAACCACCAGATGACCGTGGAGCAAGGCGGGCGCAAGGGCGTTCACAGCCTCGCCCACACCTTCCAGAGCCTGTGCCCGCCCGAGAAGTACTACGCCACCCACCCCGAGTACTTCTCGCTGATCGGCGGCAAGCGTCAGTCAGGCTATGCGCAGCTCTGTCTGACCAACCCCGAAGTGCTGAAGATCTGCATCGCGGGCGTGCGGCAGTGGATCAAGCAGCACCCGGACATGAAGGTCTTCTCCGTCTCTCAGAATGACACCCACTACCCGTGCGAATGCGACAACTGCAAGCGCATCGTCGAGGAAGAGGGGAGCCAGGCCGGCCCGGTCGTCCGCTTCTGCAACGCCATCGCCGACGACATCAAGGACGAGTACCCGGACGTGGCGATCGAGACGCTGGCCTACCAGTACACGCGGAAGCCGCCGAAGATCACGAAGCCCCGCCCGAATGTCATCATCTGCCTGTGCAGCATCGAGTGCTGCTTCATCCACCCGCTCGGCGATGACCCGTTCAACAAGACCTTTGCCGACGACATCCGCGGCTGGAGCAAGATCTGCGACCGGCTGTGGATCTGGGACTACGTCATCAACTACGCCCACTCCATCTGCCCGTTCCCGAACCTGGAGGTCCTCAAGCCCAACATCAACTTCTTCATGGGCAACGGGGTGAAGGGCATCTACGAGGAGTCGTGCTACTACACAAAGGGCTCGGAGTTGCAGGAGCTCCGCAACTACATCATCGCCAAGACGCTGTGGGACCCGAAGTACGACACGCAGAAGGCGATTGACGAGTTCTGCGCGGCGTACTACGGCGCCGCCGCGCCGCAGGTGCTGGCGTACCTGAAGCTCATCCACGAGTCGGTGCAGCAGGTGCCTAAGCTGCACGTGCAGATCTACACCCACCCGAAGGTCTACGTCTTCCCGGATGTCATCAGCCGGGCCAACGTGCTGTTCGACGAGGCTGAGGGGGCGGTGGCGAGCGACCCCGTGCTGCTGCAGCGCGTGCAGGTCGCGCGGCTGCCGATCATGTACGCCCAGATCGTCCTGGGCACCTCCGGCTCGTTCGTGGAACGCGACGGCAAACTGGTGCAGACCGAGGGGCAGGATGTCAGCAGCCTGCTCGACCGCTTCGGTCAGATCGGCCATGCCGCCGGCGTGACGAAGGTGCGGGAGGGCGGCGGCAGCTCCGACCTGGACGGCTGGCTGGCGTCCGTGCCCCGCCAGCCCCGGGAGCTGCAGATCGTCACACTCCGCAACAGCCAGCTCAAGGTGGACCTGATCCCGGCGCTGGGCGGACGCATCTGGCGGATGACCTACCTGCCCGACCAGCGGGCGCTCATCCGCGTGGCGGGGACGCCGGAGGCCCTGTCGCCCGCCGAGGGCGGCTACGAGGAGTACAGCCAGGGCGACTATCGCTCCGCCGGCTGGAGCGAGAGCTACATGGCCAGCGACAAGACCGACCGGTCGGTGACGCTCAAGGGCGTCCTGCGGAACGGGCTGGCCCTGCAGCGGAAGCTCGAACTGGCCCCCGACGGAGCGGTGCTGACGATCACCTCGACCCTCACCAACGGCAGCGCCCAGCCGGTCGCAGCCTGTCTGCGCAGCCACCCGGAGTTCGCGGTCAGCTCGACCGAGCAGTGCTCCGTTCGCGTGCTGAAGGCCGACGGCAAGACGGTGACGATCAAGCTGGCGAACCCGTCAGACCCCAAGGCCGAGCGCGACCAGTGGCTGCGCGAGGACGAGATGCCGGCGGGCCAGTGGGAGATCGTGGATGCCGGCACGGGCCTGACGCTCATCAACCGGTTCGAGCGCGCGGACGTCGCTCAGGCGCTGCTCAACCGCGCCGGCCACCAGTCCCGCGTGAACCTGGAGCTGTTCGGCCGCGAAGTGACGCTCAAACCCCAGGAGAGTGTCAGCCTGCGCCAGAGCTTCGAGATCAGGAAGTAGGGGCGGCAAGCGGCAAGTGGATAGGCAAGGAGTGAAATAGCCAGAGCCGTGGGGTGTCCGCCGTAGCCCGTAGGGCCGAAGTGGATACCCCACGACTCCCATCGCGTCAGCGACTCATCGACTCAACGATCCGTCAACCCACCGCACCATGACCCCCACCTCCCTGTACATTCATCTCCCCTTCTGTCTCTCCAAGTGCGCGTATTGCGACTTCAACTCGATCGTCGCGGACGAGCGCCAGCGCGAAGACTACTATGTCGCGCTGCTGCGGGAGATACGGCGTTGCGGCGGGCACTACAACGAGCGCCTGTTTCACACCGTGTACCTGGGGGGCGGCACACCTACCGTGTACGACCCGGGGCACCTGGGCCAGTTGCTGGACACGGTGCGCCGCTCGTCCCATGTCGCTCCGGACGCGGAGATCAGCATCGAGGCCAACCCGGGCACCGTGACCGCCCAGGGGCTGCAGTTCCTGCGTGAGATGGGGTTCAACCGGCTGAGCCTGGGCGTGCAGTCCCTCGACGACGCCGAGTTGCGGCTGCTGGGGCGACGGCATAGCGCCGAGCAGGCGCGCGAGGCTGTGGCGGCCGCCCGGGCGGCGGGCTTTGACAACCTGTCACTCGACCTCATCAACTGTCTGCCCGGTCAGAGCCCCCAGGCCTGGCAGAAGACGCTGGATGAGGTCGTCTTCTGGGGCCCGGAACACGTGTCGTGCTACGGCCTGAGCATCGAGGAGGGCACGCCGCTGCAGCGGCAGGTGTCCCAGGACCACCTGGAGCCTGCCGGGGAGGCCGTGGCGACCGAGATGTACGAGCGCACCCACCGGACCCTCACGGCCGCGGGGTACGAGCACTACGAGATCTCCAACTACGCCCGGCCCGGCCGGCGCTGCCGGCACAGCGAGAACTACTGGCGCAACGGCGAGTACGCCGGCCTGGGCGCCGGGGCCACAAGCTACCTCAACGGCTTCCGCATCAAGAGCGAGCCCGATCCGCGGCGCTGGGCCGAGCGCGTGCTGGCGGGCCTGCCGCCCGCACTGGTGCAGCGAGAGGCGCTGGATGAGCGCCGTCGCGCCCTGGAAGTGCTGATGCTGGCCCTCCGGACCAGCGACGGGCTGGACCTGCACACTTTCTGCCACGACTTCGGGTTGGATCCCAGCCGCTACGAACTGCGGGTGCAGGCGCTCATCGAGGCGGGGCTCGTCGAGCCGGAGCGAGAGCGG
The DNA here is from genome assembly GCA_021372615.1 of bacterium. Taxonomy (NCBI): domain Bacteria; species bacterium. The sequence goes on from JAJFUB010000090.1 coordinate 59,107, forward strand.
CTGGTGCTCACCCCGGTCCAGGGGTTCCTACTCCACAGCGAGATCGTACAGATGTTCATGTGAGGTGCGTGGGGTGCATGGGGGGAGTGGGCAGGAGAACGAGGCAAGCCCGCGGAACAAACCAGGCTACCTCTGACTCTACAATCTTGACAGGTGTCGCCGATTCCGCCACACTACTTGTGATCCATCCCAAAGAGGGTGTCCACATGGTCATGCCACAGAAGCTCTGGGTCGTCGCCATCGCCATCGGTGCCATGGCGCTGGCCGCTGTCTGCTACGCCGACAGCGAACTCACCATCTACGGCGGCAGCCTTGACAAGGTGACTCTGGCCCCCTGGGGATCGGGGAAGATCAAGCAGGACAAGGCCGAGAAGCTCTTCTCCAAGGACAGCCTGCGTGTGGACACAACGGGCTACCACGAGGGCGGGTCACTGCGGCTCAAGGAAGCCTCGGACATCACCCCCTTCCTGGGCAACCGGGAGGGATCGTTCCTCGTCCTGACCGTCAAGCCGCACGAGACGCCCGTGGCGACCCAGCCGCTGCCCGGCGCTGGCGGCATGCCGGGGATGCCTGGCGCCGAGGGCATGCCGGGGATGCCGGGCGCTCCCGGAATGCCGGGGATGCCGGGGATGCCGGGGATGCCCGGAGCGCCGGGGATGCCCATGGAGCCAGGTATGCCGGGTGCCGGGATGCCCCCCGGAATGCCGGGTGCCCCTGGGATGCCGGGTGCCGGGATGCCCCCTGGAATGCCAGGAGCCCCCGGGATGCCCGGGGCGCCGGGGATGCCCATGGAGCCGGGTATGGCGGGGATGCCCGGGATGCCGGGAATGCCCGGGATGCCGGGAATGCCCGGAATGCCAGGCATGGAGGGGCAGATGCCCGGCATGGTCCAGCCCCAGGTCGAGACCAGCCCCGCGATCACCAAGGTCCGCGTCGTTCTGGTGACCGACAAGGGGCAGATCGCTTCCGAACTCGTGCCGATTGACACCACCCAGGAAGTCACCGACGGGTGGTACCGCGTAGCCATCCCGTTCGCGAAGATGGGCGGTCCCGGCGCTGCCGACGCCAAGGAGTTGCAGGCCGTGGCGATCTTCGGCGACGCGAAGGACTACATGTGGGTGGGGCGGGTGCAGATGCTGAGCGAGGCCCAGCCGCTGAAGGCCGAGATCGGCGAGAACCGCACGGTGAAGATGAAGGAGGAAGTCAGCTTCACCGCTGCCGACCAGCCGAACAACGCTCCCGCGCGCTACCGCTGGGATTTCGACGACTGGGACGGCATCCAGGATGACGCCACCGGCCGCACAGCGACCTGGAAGTTCATGGAAGAGGGGTTCTACACCGTGACCCTGACCGTCACCGACCCCGGCAACCAGAAGCTCACCCAAGTCGCCCATGTGGACATCCTGGTGAAGAAGTAGACAGAAGACCGCGGTCCCGGTAGACACCACTGAAGCCCTCCCTTCCCGGAGGGCTTTTGCTTGAGGCGCCCCATGCACGCACTCACGCTCACAGGCGGCTTCGTCGTGGATCCGGGCAGCGGCTTCGCCGCTCCGGCCGATGTGTTCATCGCCGACGGTCGTGTCGCCGCGGTGCGTCCGCCGGGCGAGCAGAGGCCAAACGGGGAGACGCTCGACGTCGCCGGGCGGGTCGTGGCTCCGGGGCTGGTGGACATCCATGTCCACCTGCGCGAGCCCGGTCAGACGCACAAGGAGACGATCGCCAGTGGCACCCGGGCCGCCGTTGCCGGGGGCTTCACCACGGTCTGTTGCATGCCGAACACTGACCCATCTCTGGACCGCCCCGAGCGCGTTCGGGAGGTGCAGGAGATCATCCGTCGCGATGCCGCCTGCCACGTCCACGTCATCGGGGCGATCAGCCTCGACAACGACCCCGACCGCCCCTCCGACGCCCTGGCCCTCAAAGCCGCCGGCTGCGTGGCGCTCACCGACGACGCCTTCCCGCTGCCCGAGCAGAAGCACCGCCGGCAGGCCCTGGCGGCCGCCGCTGCCGCCGGACTGCCCTTCATCGCCCACTGCGAGGACAAGTCCCTCAGCCGTGGCGCGCCGATGAACGAGGGCGCGGCGAGCCACCGCCTGGGCGTTGCCGGCCAGCCGGGACGCGCCGAGAGCCTCGCGGCCGAGAGCTGGTTGGAGCTCCACGACCTCGGTGCCCGCCTCCACCTGGCTCATGTCTCCACGGCAGAGACCGTCGCGGCGCTGCGCCGGGCCATGCCGCACTGGCAGGGGCGTCTCTCGGCCGAGACGGCCCCCCACTACTTCGCCCTGACCGATGAGGCAGTGCTTGAGCACGGGACCGACGCGAAGATGAACCCGCCGCTGCGGTCGGAAGCCGACCGCCAGGCTGTGGCGGCGGCTGTCGCCGAGGGCCTCCTGTCGGTGATCGCCACCGACCACGCCCCGCACACGCCGGCCGAGAAGGCCCTGGGGCTTGAGCGGGCGCCTTTCGGCGTGGTAGGCCTGGAGACGGCGCTGGCCGTGACCCTCACGGCCCTGCCGGAGGGCCTGGGGCTGCCGCAAAGGCTGCTGCCGCTGACAGCTACACCGGCGCGGGTGCTGGGGCTGCCCGCCGGAGGGCTGGTCCCGGGAGCTACTGCGGACCTGGTCATCATTGATCCGCACGCCTCCTGGACGGTCCAGCCCTCCGCTTTCCTGTCCCGCGGGCGGAACACACCGTTCGCCGGCGAGACCCTTACCGGCCGGGTCTGGGGCACGGTTGTGGGTGCATCGGTGGTGTACCACGACGGCAAGGCCGTGCCGTGATCCGGCCCCGAGGATTGCCTTTTGGGGGTGTCTTGTACTAAAATATCCGTCTAGCGGGGGCGTTCCCGGGGCCTGTGAGGTCGTAGCCTACCGAATTGCCTTGGAGGGTGCATGAATCTGCCGTGGGCTGAAGAGCTGGCCATAGACGTCGGCACCGCGAACCTCCACATATCCCTGAAGCAGGGGGGAGTGGTGGTGCGGGAGCCCGCTCTGGTGGCCTACGCTGAAGGCCGGCGGCGGCCGGTCGCGTTCGGTCTGGAGGCCCGGCGGCTGCAGGAGCGGGCAGTGGAGGGGGTGCGCGTCGTCCAGCCGATCCGGGAGGGCGTGATCGCGGACTTTGACGCCGCCGTCATGCTACTGCGGCACTTCATCCACCAGGCGTTGGGGCGGCGCCCGATGCTCAACCCCGTCGTCGTGACGGCCTGCCCCACGGGGGCGACGGCCGTGGAGCAGCGCGCCCTGCAGGACGCGATCCGCGCGGCCGGCGGAGGTCGTATCCTGGTCATCCAGAAGGCTCTGGCAGCGGCCATTGGCGCCGGCGTGTCATTGGACACGATTGAGACACAATTCGTCGTGGATATCGGCGCCGGGGCAACCGACATCGGCGCCGTCTCGATGGGGCTCTTGACGGCGGGCGCCTCGCCGCCGGTCGCCGGCGACCGGATTGACGAGGCCATCGTGCGGCACGTCAAGCGTACTCAGAGCATCCGCATCAGCACCACCACCGCCGAAGAGATGAAGATCCAGGTCGGCGCCGTGGACCCCCTGCTTAGCGGCAACAACAGCGGCTTCTCCACCTCAACCGACGAGCTGCAGGCGTACGACGTGAGCCTCGACGACATCCCCGCTGTGGTCGCAGCGACGCTGCAGCCGGTATACGACGAGATTGCCTGGCTCATCGAGGAACTGCCGCCCAAGCCGCGGGCCGAGCTGGGGGCCAATGGCATCGTCCTCACCGGTGGCACAGCGCTGCTGAAGGGCCTGGCTGAGCACATGGCCGAGTGGCTGGGGCTGCCTGTGCGTGTGGCTACCGACCCCATGTCCTGCACCGTCCTGGGGCTGCAGTCCATCGTCAATGACATGCAGGCCCTGTCGCTGGGCGGGCGTCGGTTCGGCACTGTCTCCTCGATGTTCTAGGTCATCGCTCCACTACCGCTGCAGCACCCCACCCCGCAGACAAGAGCCGCACCGGCAGCAAGGGCCGCGCACGTGCATCTACGCCTTCTGGCGGGTGCCATTGCGCTGAGCGGCAGGCCGCTCAGATGTACCCCAGCCCCGACAGGCGGCTCTCCACCCGCGCCAGCTCGGGCGACGTGTATCCGGAGTCCGTGGGCGCCGCAACCGAGGGTGGCGGCGGCGCATAGTGCTTGGGTGAGAGCGGAGCCAGGGCCTCGCTCAGAATCCGTCCCTCCATGTACCGCGGCACCGGTAGCCCCATGAGCGCCAGGGCAGTCGGGGCCAGGTCCCTCAGCGTGCCCGACACCGGTTCCGGGCGACAGGCAATCGCTGGGCCACAGGCGACAAGGGACCCATAGGGCCGGTGGAAGCCCTGCACGATCGGGGGCCTCAGGATGGGCGTGGGCTCGATCTCCCGCCCCTCGAAGCGCGTCCTCACCCCTTGCACCGGAGCATCCGCGTCGAACTGCACGTGCAGGTCGGCCATGATGTCAGCATGCGGGCCGTCGAACATTTCGTCGCGCCGCCATACCTGCGCCACGAGCGGCCGGCCCGTAGCAGTGTCGTGCAAGCCCACGAACATCTCGATGATGGCGTCTTCCAGTTCCTCCTGGGGTGCGCCCGGGGCGACCATGCCCAGCGGCTCGCGGCCCTGTAGGTTCAGCCAGACCTCGCCGCTAGGGTTCACCGTGTAGCTGAAGGCCCGACTGCGGGCGAAGTCTATCTGTGAGATATGCGACTGCGTGAACCCAAGCGACCAGGTGGCGGCGTCCAGAGGCCGGAAGCGACGGCGCAGGTGCCAGGGGATGCATCCGGCGACCGCGTTGCGCGCCCGTCGCCGCCAGCCGAGCGCCTGGGGTGGGGGCGCGGGCTGGCGGACCATGAGGCCCGCCTCCTCGAGGAGCGGCCGCAGATAGTCGGGCGCCTGCGGGTGGTCGCCCATGCCGTGGTCCGACACGATGAGCAGGTTGGCTCCCGGCGGCATGTGTTCGAGCATCTCGCCGAGGCGTCGGTCCACACGCTGGTAGACCTGCAGGATCGCTCCGGACAGCTCCTCGCCCAGGTCCGGGTCGCGCTCGTCGCGCCGACCCACCAGGTAATCCCAGAAGGCGTGGCCGGCGATGTCTGTCTCGCGGACGACCCCGAAGAACAGGTCGGCCTGCTCACGCGCGAGCAGGTAGTCGAAGAACTCGAAGTTCGTGTCCACGCTGTCGAGGAGGCCCTGGAGGATGTGGCGCTGACTGCGCGAATGCAGCAGGTCAACGGGCTCCAGCCAAAAGGCCGCGTTGTAGCGTCGCTGGAGATCGCGGGCGAGGGTGTCGGGGTAGGCGAAGCCGGGAGCGTGGGGAGACGGGGCCAGCCAGTCGGACACCTGCAGGCCGCGCACGGGGCGCACGGGGTAGCTCATCGGCACCCGGGCCGCAATGACGGTGCGCCCAGCCGCGCTCGCGGTCTCCCAGAAGGCAGGTAACGACCGGTCCAGAGCCGTCGGCAACCGCAGACGGTATTCGCCTGGCACCCGCTCCTGGAAGTTGTAGACGCCGTGGTGCGCGGGGCCGCAGCCGGTCGCGGCCGTGACCCACGCCGAAGACGTCAGTTGGTTGGGCGTCGACAGCAGACGACCGTGCGATCCCCGGCTCATGCACGAGGCGAGGGTAGGCAGATGCCCCTCCGCAGCCCAGCGCTGCAGGAGGGATGGTTCGAGACCGTCTAGGCCGATGATCCAGAGCGGATGATGATGGGCCGGCAAGGTGACACCTCGCGTCGTCCCCCAGCGCCTCCCGCCCCGAACAGGGCGGGCCCGATCTGTCACCAGCGGGGAACTTGGCGTGAGGCCCGGCGCAAGGTCACTTGCCTGCCGATACCACGACTGTGATCCTTGTCGCCTCGCCAGCGCTTACTGACAGGGAATGGAAGTACGTGCATAGCGACGAGGCGTGCTCCACCTATATTCCCCCTTTCTGGGGTCTCCGAAACCGGATTCTTGAGGAAAAAGATGGGGTCGTGTTGAGCCAATGCAGAGGCTACGGACGCAGGGGGGCGGCGAGGTCGTCGGTGGTGGCCAGCTTCCAGGTCTTGCCGCCGTCCGCCGACATGACGAGGGCGCGGTTGTGGTACAGGTCCGGCCAGTCTTCCTGGTACACATCGTTCGTCCAGTGGCTGTAGGAGAGGAACAGGCGTCCGCGCCGGTCTATCGTCAGCTTGTGGTAGTAGATCGAGTAGCCGGGCACGGGCGGCACGACCATGGGCTGCGCCGGCCCCCAGGGACCTTCCTTGGGTTTGCTCTGGACTGACAGGGCCGCGTAGATCTGATCGGGGTGGAACGGGTCCGCGTTGCGCCGCCACTGGCGGTAGGCGATGTACAGCGTGTCGTCGGGGCCGCAGACGAGCGAGCAGTAGGTTTGGCGTCCCTGCCCCTGCGGGCCCGTCTTGTCGTCTACGTAGCCGGCCGACAGCACCGGCTCCGGCTTCGTCCAGGCGCTGGCGTCGTTGGGGCGCAGCGACCGCACGTACTGGAAGGGCTGGCCGTGCGAGCCGAGGATGACGTGGATGTACCCCTGGCTGTCCTGGCAGATGGCGGGGACATTGTGGACGTCATTGACCGGCGGCGCGTACCCCAGGAGCACCTTCTCGCTGACCTTGCCCGTCGCCTGATCGTACGTGGCTACGTACGTCGGCACCCCCGGCGCGTCGTCGGGCGCGATCTCCCCCCACACGATGTGGGTCTTGCCGTCGCGGGTGGACGTCGAGGCGGGGCCGCCGGAGTGCTGGCACGACCCCACGCAGTTCTCCGCCACCTTGACCGGGTCGCCGAGCACGATCCTGCCGCCCTGCAGACGGGGTAGGTACAGGAACAGGTCGTGGTAGGCTGCGAACGTTGCCGGGTGTTCCTTGACGAACACATACGCCAGAACCGGCGGGGTCTGTTGCAGCGCGTTGTGGCCCGTGAACTGCTCGATGTCGAAGGCCGAGCCGGGCACCTCGGCGACCTGCCACGAGCGCCCCATGTCCGGCGTGGCCAGCAGCAGGAGGCGGTTGCCACCCTCGATGCCGATACGCAGCATGGTGTGGGCCCAGCCGGCGCCGTCGAAGGCCACCTTGGCGCCCAGGAAGCCGGACGCACCGTACATGCCCTTGTACGTGGGATAGGCGGCCTTGATCGCGTCCATGAAGGAGCGCTCGACGAAGCGCCCGTTCTCGAGCACCTGCAGGCCCGTGGACAGTGTGCGGTGCTCGGTGCGCTGGCGCATCACGGGGCTGTTGTGCAGGTCGAAGTACACCTCATTGGGCTCGAAGTCCGGGGCGTAGCCGAACTGGAAGCTCTCGTGCTCGTACGGCTGGAGGGCGATGGGGAGGGCGAGACTGCGCCCTACGGGGGACGCGCCAACGCGCACCTCCACTCCGGCGCTGGTGATGACCGCCGGGTTGGCCACAGCCTGCGCCGTAACGGTGACCGGGAACACTGCTCCGGCCTTGGCTTGTGGCGCCAGCGTGACCTGCAGCGTCACGGCACACTTGTCGCCCGGCTTGACCGTCACGGGCAGTGACGGCCCGGCAACGCTCACCTTGACCTCGGGCGGAGCCGACGCGCGGACGGCGAAGGCTGCCTCGGCGGCAGTGCTGTTGCGCAGGGCGACGGTGACGGCGGTGCTGCCGCCCGGCTGCAGGTAGCGGGCCTGGCGGTACGGGACCAGCATCCAGCGGGTTGCAGACGCCTCGAACCAGGCGCTGGTGTCGAGTGTCCACAGGAACGCCTTGCTGGGGACGATCTTCACGTGCATGTGCGCGATGTCGAGCCGCCACAGGCCGGTGCGCTCCCCGGCGGGCGCCTCGAAGACATCATCCACCCCGGTCTTGCCCAGGTCGAACGTCTTCAGCGTCTGTTGCCTGTCGTCGAGCAGGGGCATCTGCTGACGGCCGGGGTCGTGCAGCGCCTGGGCCTTGATCGTGAACTTGTCGGCCGGTGGCGCGAAGAGCAGCCGCCCGGCGATGGCCCCGTCGTTGAGCGTGATGTCGCCCTGCACGACGGCCCCCGGCGCGTTCGTGTCCAGGCCCCAGACACAGTCGCCGCTGCCGCTGATCTGCAGCCGGTAGACGCCGGGGGCTGCATCCGGCAGCTTGACCTCGGCGGACTGCAAGGCCTCCGCGGCCTTCCCGCGCGGCTGGGCGCCATCGGGCAGGTCCAGAGTGGCGACCATCCGTCGCTGCGGGTCATAGAGGGCGGCGTGTAGCGTGTCCTCGCCCTCGTAGATGTTCAGGTCGCGCTTGTAGAGCTTGAGTTGGAGCGCCCCCGCGTCCACGCGCAGCCATACGCCGTGCCCCCCGCGCACGACCGGCGGCAGTGTGGCCGCCACCGCGAAGGACGACAGCACCACCCCCAGGGTCAGGCAGACAACTGCTGTGGCTCGCATCGCAGGCTCCTGTTCTCTACTGTGGCGTGATGACCAGGGCCGTGGCCTCGGCGGGTCCGAGCTTGATCGGCAGGACGAACTTGCCCTGCTTGCTCAGGGTCTCGGCGACGCCGCCAGGCGTCATGCGCTCGATCCTCACCTGCGCGGTGGACTTCAGCCCATAGGCGGTGGGCTCGAAGCGCAGCGTGAGCGTCCGGTCCTGCTTGGGCAAGTTGACCAGCGCGATGAGCAGGCGACCGTCCTCCAGCCGCCAGGCCGTGGCCCATAGTTCGGGGGTGTGGATCGCGATGAGCGTGTTCCCCCACTGACGCCACGGGGTCTCCAGTGTGGGGATCGGCTCGGCGAACGCCGGCGGGGCGGCCATCTGCCCGTGGACGAAGAACTCGTTGACGCGCTGGCGCAATTGGGCGACGTCGCGCAGCCATCTGGTCGCCTGCTCGTTCTTGACGATGTTGGGGTCGCTCCACCACAGCTGTGCTCCGAACGCGAAGAGCTTGCCCTGCCGCACGGCCATCAGCGTCAGGTCCTGCCAGTCCGAGTTCGCCATGTACGTCCCGAACATGAGGATCTTGCCGCCATACACGGCCGGGAAGAGCGGCACGTCGTAGTCCGAGTTGTCATTGCACATCAGGTAGGCATCGAAGTACTTCGCATACGACTCGGCGTTGGACTCGGTGGTCAGCATCTTGTCGGGGTTGACGCGCGCGATCTCCTGCTGCAGGGCCCCGAGCATCTTCCAGTAACCGTCCACCCACCAGTGGCCTCCCGCCAGCGGGTGGCCGTGGCTCTTGTCGTAGCACAGCACGGCATGGGCGGCCGCCACCTGGTCTATGTAGACGGCATCCACGCCCTCTTCGCTCACGAGCTTCAGCACGATCTCCCGCACCTTGTCCTGCCAGTACGCCGTGTGGACGCACATCGGGGCCAACTCCTGCTTGGAGCCGTAGACCTCGATGTAGGGCTTGCCGTCCTCGCGCTTGGTGGCGTACTTGAAGGCCTCCGCCTTGAAGTCCTCAGTGTCAGTGTCCCACAGGCGGCCGTTGATGTACGGCATGACGCGAATCCCGGCCTGCTGCAGCTCCCGGACGCCCTCGCGGAAGCCGGGCTTGGTCGGGAAGTAGTGCGGGTAGTCGTTGTCAAACGGGATCTGGTGCCAGTTGTACCAGTGGATGGCCGTGGGGGTGCCCATCGCCTCGGCGAAGGCCTTGGTCTGCGGCACGGTCTTGTCCGCGTAGCCCGCGCCCCACTCCACCCAGGTCTGGATCTTCGTCAGCCATGTCGGGTAGTCCGAGCGGGAGAACTTGCCCGGCTCCGGCCACCACGGGGCGTTGCGGTCGAGCCAGCGGCGGTACAGGCGGCAGGCCGGGAAGTAGCCCCCGTCCACGACCGCGAGGACGAACTCGCCGGGCACGGTGAAGTTGTTGCCGGGCACGGTAGCGTTCGACGCCGGGACGATGATGCTCAGCGGCGTCCGCGGCTCCCCGGCCGTGCCCTGGGTGTCCAGGAACTTCGTGGACGCCGTCGCGTCGTGGGCGCCCACGTACAGGCCGCTGGCGCCGTCCGTGACGGCCATCCACTGCATGGCGCAGTTGCCGCTGGGGTAGTTGCCCCGGTAGCGGGTGCCGTTGAGCGTGGGGTAGGCGCGCCCGAAGCCGTTGGGCAGCAGCAGCCGGTCATCGCCCGGATCGCCGCCCAGGGCGCCGACTTCCACCACGGGTGACGTGACGCTCAGCAGGCTCCAGCCGGACGGTACTCTGTTCACCGCCAGCGACCAGGAGAGCCGGTCAGCGCCGAGCGTGGGCCGGATGACCACCTCCAGCCCCGGGAAGCTGTCGCGCTTGCAGCGGAAGCGCAGGTCGAGCGGCGCGGGCGGCAACTTCGGCGCCGTCGGCGGGAAGGGCTGCGGGACGGGCGCGGGGATCGCGAAGTCCATGCTGTCGAGGGTGCGCCTGGTCCCCTCGGCGTTGGCCAGCTCCAGACGGAACCACAGGGCCGGCGCCGACAGCAGTTCGCGCCCGTGGTCGAGGTCGTAGAGGCTGATGAGGTGGCTGTGGTCCGGCGCCGCGGCAAGGGCCAGACGCTGCCGGGCCGCCAGCAGCATGGAGCGGTCGCCCAGTGTCAGCGGCTCCCGCGCGTCCGCTTTGCGCACGAGAATCCCGTCTGCGGCCCGCTCCGCTTCGCTCAGCACGATGGCGTGCTGCCGCATCGCCCCTTCGAGCAGGGACAACATCCAGCCCAGGCGTGGTTGGGTCTGGCTGCGCTGGCGGATCGTCGCCACTTGCCCCAGCAGCTTCGCGGAGTAGACGGTGCCGCTGAGCAACGGCTGTCGGGCCTGCGCGGCGCTGGCGATGGCCCGGGCCGGGTCGTCGGCCGCGCCGATCCACAGGTCCAGGACAAAGGCCTCCGTGGACCTGTTCCAGCCCACCCACGGGCCGTGCAGGTAGCGCCCATAGTCGTTCTTGCCGTCGTAGATCCGGGGGAAGCCGAGCAGGGCGATGGCGTTCTTGCCGTCCACGAGCGCGCCCCACTGGGCACCCCCGTGGCTCTTGGCCTCGTCCTTGAACGGGGCCAGGGGCTCCGTGTCGCTGACATAGTGGGTGAACGAGTCGTCCTTGAAGAACAGCTCGAAGCAGTGCAGCTCGTTCCAGTCGAAGGTCTCATCCTGGGCGATGCTCGCCGTCAGGCGGATGTTGGGCAGGCCGGCGAAGTAGCTGTAGGTGTAGACGGCGCGGGCCTTGCCCGGCGGCTCCTTGGCGCCCTGGAGGTAACGGGCCTTGACCCGCATCTCTGCATACAGCGGCCCGGCGGCAGTGACGGTGACTTGTGGGGCCTTGTCATCCCCCAGGCGGAAGCCGCCCATCCCCGGCTGCTTGCTGTGCAGGCGGTCGTTGAGCTGGAAGCTGTCGAAGACCTTGCCGGTCTGCGGGAAGACGATCCGGGAGGGCAGGCCGCCGTTCTTGGCGGGATCGTGGGTGATGACGTAGGTGGCGTTGGTAATCGTCACAGCCTGGCCATCGCGGGTGACCTGTAGCGTCGCCTCCGTTGGCGTCGTCGGAGGCTTGACGGGGGCGAGACGGATGGTGCGTTCGCCCGCCGGCTGGGAGGGCAGCAGCAGTGCGATCTGCGCCTGCTGGCCGACGATGTCCAACTGCGCCGGGACGGCCCGCACTTGGTCACCGAGGCGCTCGGCCGCTCCGATCAGGCCGCTGCGAGGCTCCACGCCCCAGGCCCGGCGCGCATCCCCGAGCGGAACGGAGGCGATCACGGGAAGCACCGGGGCCGACACCCCCGAAGGCGCCTGCACACGCACGGCCAGGAACGGCTCCTGGGCGCAGGCGGCGGTGACGACGAGGAGCGCGAGGGCGGCGGGAGCCAGTCTCTGCATGGGGTCTTCTCCGTGCGGACGCGATGGCCCCATGTTCGCCCTCGCGGTGTGTAACGCCTGCCTCGCAGGTTGGCATCCGTCGAAGCGCGAACCTGATAGTGGCGCACACGCACGCCGCGACGCCGTGATCCTGGACGCCACCCAAGTCTCATCCCATAGGTGACACACCATGCGCACAGTGACCCTCGCCCTTTTGACTGCCCTGCTGGCCACCAGCCTCGCGCTGGCTGCCGACACCGACGGCGACGGCATCTCGGACGAGATCGAGACGCAACTGGGCCTGCTGCCCCAGGTCAAGCAGAACCTCGTGCTCATCCAGAGTAGTCCCGACCAGAAGCTCACCGACGAGCAGGCCAAGACGGCCGCGCCCGACATCCTCAGCCTCGAGGGCTGCCACGTCGGCGGCCAGCGGGTGCTGCTGAAGCTCACCTTCGCGCGCCCCGTGGACTTCATGGGCTGCACCTTCATCATCTATGCCGACCTGGACAACGACCCGAAGACCGGGCGCGTGGACCAGTACCACGGCGGCGTAGATACCATGTTCATCTTCGCTGACCGGAACCTCAGCTTCACCTTCTACGGCGGCCACGACAACGGCAACACCGGCGCCCGGATGGCCAGGGACGGCAATGTGCTCTACGTCGCCATTGACGCCCCCTTCAAGCAGGCGGCGGATGGCAAGCTCCCGGTCGGTCTGCATCTGCTGAGCCAACGCGAAGGCGGCCGAGGCGACGGCACACCCCATGTCGTCGCGCCGTTCGCGCTCTCCACGGCAACCGTGCCGAAGCTCGCGCTCGGACGTGGCGGCATCAGCCGCAGCCCGTCCGAGTACCGTTACTTCGGCGACAAGGTCTTCTACGAGAAGCTATCCGACAAGGGCCTGCGCGAGGACCAGGTCAAGCCTGTTACGCCCATCCAGTTCGGCCGCGAGCGCCCGCAGGTGCAGTATTTGAGCCAGGGCCGCCAGCCGGGCAAGCGGGGCAGCGTGGACATGCGGCGGGTGCCGGTGGAGCTGCTCGAAGAGGCCAACGTGGCGCGGCAGGCGGCCATCCTCAGCTTCGGCTTCCCCCTGCCGCAGGGCGCGCTGTTCAGTCTGGACAAGATCAAGCTGGTGGATGGCAACAAGGAGGTCCCGGCGCAGTTCACGGCGACGGGCTTCTGGCCCGATGACAGCCTCAAGTGGGTGCTGATTGATGCGACAGTGCCGCTGGCGGCGGGGGAGAGGAAGACGTTAGCGGTGGTCTGTGGCAGCAAGGTGGTGCGGTCGGATGAGACCAGCGGCAGAGGGCGGGTCGCCTTCGGGAATCCGTCCAGCATCGAGGCCTTCGTCTCGGCGCTGCCGACCGACGAGAAGACGATGCCCACCCTCCGGTTCAGCATCCCTACGGACAAGTTCCGCCCCTTCGCCGATGTCCAGCAGGGCGGCCTGATCAGCACATGGATCGTGGATGGCAATCCACTGCGAGCCACCATGGACCAGGCCGGCGCGAGCATCGTGGACGAGAGCGGCAAGACCTTCTCAATGGGCCTGAGCAAGCCCGACCGCGTCATCGTCGAGCAGAATGGTTGGCGGAAGGCCGTCATCCGCGCCGAGGGCGCCTACACCGCTGCCGATGGCTCGACATACATGCGGTATACCGCGCGGATGACGTTCCGGGCCGGCTCGCCGCTGGTGGAGACCGCGATCACGACGCTGAATGACTGGCAGAAGACGGAGTTCACCGACGTGACGTCCCTGAGCCTCGCGCTGAAGCCCACGGCGGGTGTCGGCCAGCTGACGACGTACCTCGAAGGGACGGCGAGCCGGCTAGTAGCCGGCCCCTCCGACAGCGTGACGCAGTGGGATGAGAACTCGGTCGCGGTCGGTGACCGCTCCCACGACGGCCGGGGCGCCGGGGTCGTGACGTGGAACGGCGGCGGCGCCGTCATCCACGACTTCTGGCAACGTTACCCCAAGGGTATCCGCCTGCAGGACGGGCAGGTGGTCTTCGATCTCCTGCCCCAGCAGCCCTCAGCCGACTATGGCAAGGACCTCCCCTACTGGGCCATGTTCAACCTGTGCGAGGGCAAGTACCGCTTCAAGTGGGGCATGGCCTTCACCGAGAAGATCAGCCTCGACTTCTCCGGCAAGTTGAAGCCGGAGGAGCTGTGGGCCGAGGCCCAGGTGCCCGTCGTCCCCGTCATCCCCGCCACATGGTACGCCGAGACCCGGGCCATCGGGCCCGTGGCCGTGCCGCGGGGCAAGCAGTTCGCCCAGTGGGACAAGTTCGTGACGGACAGCTACGCCAACTACATGGCCGAGAAGGCGCGCTCGCGCGAGTACGGCTTCCTCAACTACGGCGACTGGTTCGGCGAGCGCGGGCGCAACTGGGGTAACAACGAGTACGACCTGGCCCACGGACTCTTCATGCAGTTCGTCCGCACCGGCAACCGCGACCTGTTCCGCTGGGCCACCAAGACTGCTCAACACCGCGCCGACGTGGACACCATCTGGTTCTACCCGGACCTCCGCAACGTCGGCGCCAACCCTCCGCACTCCATTGGCCACACGGGCGCGTGGACGGAGATCACCGAGCGCAGCACCTGGTCGTGCCGCTACGACGGCATGTACACAGCCTCCAACGGGCACAACTGGTGCGACGGGCTGATGGATGACTGGATGCTCACCGGCAACCCGCGCGCGATGGAGTCGGGCCTGGCCTTCGGCGAGCACGTGGCCTGGGCGATGGCGCCCAGCTTCACCGCCCTGGGCACCCACGAGCGCTCGGCCGGGTGGTCGCTGCGCGCGATCATGGCGGTGTACAAGGCCACGTACGACCCGGTGTATCTCGACGCAGCCAAGAAGATCGTGGCCGTGGCGCTCAAGGAGCAGAAGCTCGATCAGGGCGGCGCGTGGCCGCATGTGCTGCCGAAGGACCATGCGGGCTGGGAGCAGGGCGCCGTGGGCAACAACCTGTTCCTGATCGGCATCCTGCTGGGCGGCCTGCAGGCCTACCACGAGGAGACCCAGGACCCGGCGGTGCTCAAGTCGCTGGAGGCGGGGGCCGCGTGGGTGGCCAAGTGCTTCGACGAGAAGGCGGGCGGCTGGCCGTACTCGTGCAAGGCCGACGGCACGCCGCTGTACAAGGCGTCCACCTCGCTGGACCAGCTCATCATCGGGGCGCTGGCGTACGTCGGGCGCGTGACCAAGAACGAGCAGTTGCTGCACATTGCCAGCGAGGCGATGGCGGCGGCGACCTCGTCGTCACCGGGCGGCAGCGGCAAGGGCATGGCGCAGTTCATCTTCTTCACCAGCGGCACGCTCGCCGAGTTGCAGCAGTACTACGCCCGGACACTGCCCGACAAGGGCGTGAACGTCCTGGATGGCAGCCCCGAGAGCATGGCGAGGCTGCTCATCCGCACCGCCACCAGCGACCGCCACAGCGTCCGCGCGCCGGACCAGAAGGTCTTCTACGTCGAGAACACGCTGGACATGGCGGAGCTGACGCTGCGGCGCACCCCGCATGGCGCGATGAACAAGCGCGCGGAGTTCGCGACCGTCCAGGTGCTGGGCCTCGGCAGGCAGGTCGTCTGGCAGAACAAGTGCAGCACCGACGAGGCCCACGAGTTCACCGTGCCGGTGACGGGGAAGGGCGCGGTGCAGTACAAGGTCATCATTGATGACGACCAGCGCGGCGTGTGGTCACTGTCAGGCGATCACGTGCAGATCGTGGCGCAGACGAGTGCCGACTTTCGCATCGGCGGGGTCGGCCGGTCGCGCTTCTACTTCATGGTGCCGCAGGGGACCAAGGAGTTCAGCCTCAGGCTCGTGGGCGTACACACGGGCCCATACGGGGCGGTGGTGCTCGACCCGGCCGAACAGGTCGCGGGGACCTTCCAGGGCAACAACCCCGGCGCGGCCCTGATCGTCGGCGCGGCTCCCGCGGCCGGTGGCCCGCCGCCCGGCCATCCCGAACTGGGCACACTGACGATCAAGCCCCCGGCCACCCAGACGGGCAAGATCTGGAGCGTGATCCTGACCGCGGCCGGCGACATCGGCATCAGCCTGGAGGGCGTGCCGCCGTACCTGGCGCTGTCGCCAGAGGCGTGGTTTGAGGTGGAGTAGGGTCGTGTAGGGCGGGAGCTCGTACCCCGCCCCGCATGGCACCAAGCGAACGACAGGGCGGGGTACGAGCCCCCGCCCTACAGCGCGTGCCTGCCCTATCGTCGCGCCACTGCCGGCCGGTAGCTCCACGCCTGCCACCGCAGCATCTCCCACAGCTTCTCGTGGCTCAGGCCCGCCGGGCTGCTGGTGGAGCCGAAGCGACGCTCCGTGATGGCCGGCTCGTCAACCACCTTCGGGTACAGCGGCATCGCCGGGATGCTCACCTCCAGCGGCATGTCGCCTTGCGCCTGGCTCTGGGCAATGAACTCCGCCAGCACGTGCAGGAACTCCGCGGGGCCTACGTCGGTGAAGCTGGCCTTCAGTCTCCCCGCCAGGCGCCGCTCGTCCATCATGATCGCATACTGTGCCGCGGCCCCGGCCACGATGTCCTCGCGCTTGATCGTCAGCGGCCGGTCCAGGTGCAGCGGGGGCTCCGTCGGCCCGAGCAGGCGCTGGACCGGAAGGCGGTCGGGCCAGCAGTGGTTGCGCCAGGCGTAGTCCACGGCGAAGCAGAACAGGCCCAGCATGTCGGCGCACGAGAAGCTCGTGCCGAAGGCCGTCGTGTAGTTGAAGTCCGCCAGCACCCGCTGCGCCAGCTCCCCGACCTGCTCCCACGTCAGCCACTGCACCGGGTCCTCTTCGTCGCGCTCGCACAGTTGCGTGTAGTTCGTCAGGTTCACCCCGCCGACGCCCTTGATCCACCGCAGGAGCTTGCGCACGAACGTGTACGCCGCCTCCTGGTCCTCGGGCGACCGGGGCTGCTGAGGCGCAAAGTGCGCCGGGCGGGGGAACGGGCCATGCACGCCCTTGCGGAAGAGCACCGCCCATTCGTCGAGCGCCCACTCGGACGTGACGAAGCAGACGGGATGGCCGGCGAAGCTGATGAAGCTCCTCGTCTGGGCCATCGCCTCGAACTGCTCCTGCACGGCGCGCAGGTCGGCCTCGGGGTCGGCGGGGGGCTTGAGGCGGTCGAAGTGCAGGTAGTCCACACGCTGCTGGCACGTGCCCTGGTTCGAGATCACGCAGTTGCTGCGCGGCCACGACAGCCAGTTCATGATCCAGCCGCGGGGCCCGCCCGCCCAACAGCGCACCCCGGCGAGCTTGAGTGCGTACTGCAGCGGGGCGGACTGCTGCGCCTGGTGGCAGCACCACGCGACGGGGAACTGGCCGGTCATCTCCGCCAGGTCGTGCAGGCCGGGCAGCTCGACGCTGAGGGCGTACTTGACCGCCTTGTCCCACGGCATCTCCTGCCCGTACACGAGTGCGGGGATGGGGAAGTCGGCCCAGTAGTTGCCATGGGTGCAGACCTCATGCTGACTGAGGGCTGCCAGCACATCCCGTCGCCCGCGCTGGCGCATGGTGCGCGCCTTCTCGCCCGCGATGAACATCGAGCAGGGGACTTCCTCCTCGGTGAAGATCTGCGACAGGCGCAGGGCAGCATCATCCGAAGCGGGATTGACGACATCCTCGACATCAAAGGCGAAGACGACGTCTATCATGGCAGCCTCCTGCAGAGGCGGCGGACCCCGCCGCTGGCCGTGGGGCCCGCCGCACACGACGCGGCACCCACGGCCTTGTGTCTACGGTAGCTTGAACATCGCCGCGGCCGTCTTGTGGCTGATGGTATCGCGGGCGACGATCTTCCACTGCCCGGGCGGGTCATTGAGGGCGAACTGTATCTGGCAGGTCGCCGTCCCGTCCTCCTTGGGCTGGCTGGAGCCCTTGGTCCACACGTTGCGCCCGTACTCGCGTCGCTCCTGGCCGTCCGGCCCGAAGACCTGTACCTGGATCACTTGCGCCCCTGCCGAGCCCGTCTGGACAAGCTGCATGGCGCAGTCCACCGTCGGCCCGACTTGACCGCCTGGGGCGGGACGTCCCGGACCGCCCGCTGTCACGCGGGCGCTGGCCGTGAGACCCTTCACCTCGTACGGCAGCCGGGCGAAGAGCTTGGCCCGCGCCGGCGTGAACTGTGTCTGCCACTCCGACACGTAGCCCAGGTACTGCCCGGTCCGCATATCATAGGTGTGTTGCTTCCGGTCCATCGTGACGGTCGCCGTTACGGGCTGCTCCGCGGCGCTGTTGCGGTACTTGAGGAACGCCACATACTCGGTGGCGAGGCCGTGGAAGACCACGGTCTCGACATGACGCAGCGGGTCGCCATTCGCCACGACGAAGGCCGGCGGCTTGACGCCCTTGGTGGCCAGCAGGTCGCACAGCACCTGCCAGTGGGGCAGCGCTTCCGGGGACAGGCGCAGGCTGTAGGGCGCTGCGAAGCCGTAGTTGAGCAGCACCGCGCGGCCCTTCCCGGTGGTCTTCGTGATGACAAGGGGCGTCTCTCCGGCCTGGCCGAACGCCCTGCCGTCGGCCACCTGCACCGCCTCATCCACGTCCAGGCGGGTCAACTCCAGACGCTTGCCGTTGCTCTCGACGGACCCGGTCTGGTTCTTGAGCACGCCCTTGCCGGCGATGCGCTTGACGCCGAAGAGGTCATCGAGCATCCCGGGGCTCTGGGGCTTGCCGTGCTGGTCGCACACGCCCGGGCGGACGTCGGCGATGAGCAAGCCGCCTTCCGTCACGTACGTGCGCAGGGCCGCCGCTTCGCGGGGCGAGAGGGCCTGCGAGTAGGGCAGGATGAAGACCGGGAAGCGCTTGGGGTCAATCCCCCGCTGCTCGATCTGCTCGTAGGCATAGCACGTGTACTGCAGCCCCATGTCCTCGAGGGCGCCGAAGGTCTGCAGCCAGATCCCGTCCAGCCGCCCCCACGATGGGTCCCAGGTCGAGGCGTGCAGGGACGCCTGCGAGTAGTGGACGCCGATGCCGCTGTCCTCGCGCTTGGCCGCCATGAGCGCCTGGCCCTCGCCGGCGCGCAGTTCCTTCATCTCCTCGCTGGCCCAGCGGAACGCGGGGTACACGGTGCCGCTGGGGGTGATGGCATCCATCGGGCAGACCGACCGGCTGCCATGCTGCACCGCATACCACCACATGCTGTTGAAGCCGTTGAGGATGCCCTTCCACGGCCACATGCGCTCCTCGTCCTCGGTGCGGTGCTCGAAGTAGCCGCCATACCACAGGCCCAGGAGCGTGTTAGGCTTGGCGAAGGAACGCAGGAACTCCCACTGGGTCGGCTGGTGGAAGTAGACGTTGCACATGGTGAAGGCCCGCATGAGCTGCCACCAATCGTTGCCCGAGCAACTGTCAGTGGAGAAGGGCCCGTCGAAGCCAACCTCGGCCTGTGGGTCGCCCTGGCGGATGGCCTGCCTGGCCCGCTCCATCATGCGCGCGTAGACGAACTCCATGTGCCGCCGATGGTCCACCCACCGCGCCGGCTGGTTGAGCTTACGGGCGTCCGCCAGCGTGATCGGCTCGGCCTCGTCCATGCTCTGATAGCTCGTCCCCCACGAGGCATTCAGGGCCGCCACGTTGGGGTACTGCGTCTTGAGCCACTCGCGTAGATCGGCCGTGCACGAGGGCGAGAAGCAGACGTCCACCGCGTCGCGCGCCAGGAAGCACTCATCGCCCAGCGTATAGGCGCGCGGACCGTACGGGGCCAGCTCCGCGCCGGTCTTGGTGAGGCTCTCCAGGTGGCCCGTGAGGAACTTGGGGTCGGTCAGGCACGGCTTGCGCACCAGTTCCTTGCCGTCGTACGAGTAGCGGGTCGCGTAGGGGATGTTGTCCACGTTGTGCCGCTGTAGCCAGGTCTGCCCCGGCGTCTTCGTCGGCCCGTTGGTGTGCATGTCCACGCCGCAGGCGTCGAGTTGACGCATCTGAAGGGCGCGCATGAAGGAGTTGTAGTTGCTGGCGGCGCTCCACACGGCATGGGCGTAGTTGCCCCGACTGCGCTGCAGGGGCACATACAGGTCGGCATCCGCCCGGGCGATGGCGGCCTCCGCGATCGGCTGCTTGCCGGTGGCGGCGGGTGCGAGGTAGGCCGTGACGCGGGCATACTCCGAGACGGGGGCCACCAGGGAGAAGGGCAGTTGCAGCGCGTCGCGGCCCACGGGGACGGCTGCTACCTGGCGCACGATCTCGCGGCCGTAGGTATCCACCGCCGAGAGCACGACTTTCGTATTCGCCGGCGCCGGCGCGGAGAGCTTGACCTCCGCCGTCACGACCTCCCCGTCCTTCGCGGCAGGCTTGTCGAGCGTCAGGGAGGCGATGTTGAGCGCCGACGTGACCTCGAAGGCCGTCGAGGCCCAGTTGGCCGTGGCACTGCCCAGGCGGACGATGACATCGGCGAAGTACTTCCCGGCCGGCAGCAGCGGCAGGGCCGCCTGCGCCGCTCCGCCCTTCACCGGCCGTGTCGCGGTCAGGAAGACATGGTTGTCCAGGTTGCGGACGGTGAACGTGGCTTGCAGGTCGCCGGGGGCCCCCTGCACACTCAGCTTCAGCGGTGTCTTCGGCAGCGCCTCACGCTCGACGGAGGTCGCCCCGGGCCCGAACGCCGTGAGGGTGACCTTCGGCTCCTTCCTGGCTGCCCACTGGATCGCGCGGATAGCCAGCGACTGGTAGTAGTCGTAGTGCAGTTCCCGCCACGAGGTCTGGTCGGAGTCGGGTAGCACGGGGGTGATGAACTCGTAGATGGGACGGCCGGGGTAGTTGAGGAGGGCCAGTCGCCCCTCGCGGAACTGGCGGAGTTCGAGGATCTCCTCGGGCTTCATCTGGTCGAGGACGGGGAGCGCCGCGAGGGGGACGCCGCCGAGGACCGCCTGGGCCGGCGAGACGCCGGCACTGGGCGGTGTTGTCGTCGCGGTAGAGGGCGTTGTTGTGGCGGCGGCACTGGGCGGTGTGGTGGTGCCTACGAGCGGCTTGGCGAACAGCCGGTCCACGAGCTTGTTGCGCCCGAACTTGTGGTAGCCCACCACGAGCCCGGTGCCGTTGCGGACCTTCTCCATGAGCGTGTACAGATGCTCGCGGGGGAGCTTGTCCCAGGTCATCATCCCGGCCACGATGACGTCGTAGTCGCCCTGGAGCTTGCGGCCGAGGTCGGCCGCCGTCTCCTCATACGAGGCGCCGTCGGCAGGGGCGTACGGGCCGCTGCCGGACGTCCAGCCGAGGTCGTCCTGCGACAGGCACTCGACCACCTGGTAGTCCAGGTCCATGCGCTCGGCCAACTCGATGACCTCGCGCACGGAGTAGCGGGGCACGATGAACAGGGCGCGCACCTTGCCGCCGGCGTAGGGCTTGGCCCACGCGATGTGCGGGGAGACGTACTCCTCGGTGATCTGGAAGAAGTCCGGCTCCATGCGATACGCAAAGAGCGGCGTGACCAGCAGCAGGGCGAGTGCGACGGCGAGCAAGCGGTTCATCGGTCGGCTCCTCGTGGACCGCGGGCTTTCCAGCCCGCGTTGGCGTGTACCGAACGGCTGAAGGCGCGGGCTGGAAAGCCCGCGCTCCTCGTCAGTCCGTCAACAGCGCATCGAACTTCAGGTCCCACAGGGCCTCGCGGTACTTGGCGATGGCCTCGGCCGCCCGTTGCTCGGCGACGAAGTCCCCGCCCCTGTAGGCCTCTGCGGCCGTCGCGATCGCCTCGAACATGGGCACCAGCGCCTGCTTCCACTTGGCCGGGTCGCTGGAGTGGGCGATCAGGTCGTCCAGCTTGGCCCGCTCCCCGCGGACGTTGAAGCCCGAGACGCCCGTGTCATTGAAGTCGAGCTTGCGCAAGCGGTCGGCCACTTGCGGGGCGATCGCGCGCAGGTGCTGCAGGGACGGGGCGTTGGCCTGGCGGTAGAAGTCCCAGAACGCCAGCCGCACCGAGCGCAGGCCGGGCTTGTACGTGAGGCCCGTGCTCACGGGGTAGCTCCCCACGGTCACGCGGGCGCTCTGGGCCTGCTCGGGGAGCATCAGCACCGCGCACGGACCGGCACTATCGGCGTTCGTGGCGAAGTCAAAGACCGTGTCCTGATAGAAGAGCCACCAGTCCTGTGCAGGCTGCAGCGTGGCGTCCTTGCCCTGCTCGATCGTGCCCGAGGGGCCGATGACCTGGCGCCAGCCGTCGCGCTTGTTCCAACTGGTGAAGTAGCTGGGGAAGCAGCGCAACTGGAGGCTGAGCGAGGTCAGGGGGGCGTTGGCGGCAACCTCGCAGGCGAGGTAGTCGGTGTCGGGCTCCAGCAGGAAGCGCAGGCGCACAGGCGTAGGCTGGGCGGGGAAGAGCACCTCGATCAGGCCGCGCTCGCCGCGCTCAACCACCCGCAGCGGCAGCGGGCGCGTGTTGCCCAGGGACTTGCCGTTGGCCACGACATCCATGAACCCGCCGCCATACCAGTTGGTGCTGCCGGGCACGGGCATGCCCAGGTAGCCCTCGGCGGTCGCCTTCGCGCCGCCTTGCTGGTCCCAGTAGCCGTTGTAGCTGATGCCGTAGCGGACGGCGCCGTTGCTCAGGATCAGGCTGTGGCCCACCTGATCGCTCCCGGCGGCGGGCCCCTCGGTCACCGGCCTGATTTGCTGCCCGCCGTCAGCGACCTGC
This sequence comes from bacterium, assembly GCA_021372615.1. NCBI lineage: Bacteria > bacterium. Next base: position 81,467 of record JAJFUB010000090.1, read on the forward strand.
ACGCCGGTAGGCGCCGCGGCGGCCGCCCCCGCCAACGCGCACATCCCCATGAGTACGAGCCACAGGCCCGTGGCGAGTATCCGCTTCATGTGCGCCTCCCTTGCCGTGCACCCGGCCGACAGGGGACTGCTTCGGCGGGGGCGTTCCCATTTCCTCCGCCGGCAAGGAACCACGGCCCCCGGCGCCGAAACCTCCCGCACCTCACGGAGGAAGACTGCCATGCGTGTGCTCTGTGCGCTGCTCGTTTTCGTCGCGGTCGTGCCGGCGGCGGCCGCCTCGTTCCCGGTGCTCAGTGATGCCGGCCAGGCAGTGATCGTCGTCCAGAAGGACGCCGACAAGGAAGCCAAACAGGCCGTCGAAGACCTGGCCCTGTACCTCAAGCGCGCCACCGGCAAGGACTTCCGGACGGTGTCCGAACGCGCGTATGACGTGAACATGGGCCTGCCGATCTACGTCGGCTGGACCGTGGCCACCAACCGCGCCCTGGGGACGAAGCTACGCCGGCTGGACCGCGATGCCTACCTCGTCTCCATCACGCCCGAGCGGATCATGCTGGCCGGGCCGCAGCCCTGGAGCACGTACTGGGCCGTCTGCCAGTTCCTCGAGGACGTCGTCGGCGTGCGCTGGCTCATCCCCGGGCCGCTGGGTGAGGATGTGCCGCAGTGCCAGACGATCCTGGCCCCGGTGGGGGAGAGGACCTACACCCCCGTCGTGCTCTCCCGCCTGTGGAGCGGGGCGCACCACGGCGGCGTGTGGAACCTCCGCCAGCGCATCCACGGCCGCTACAACTTCCACCACAACCTGCTGAACATCTTCACCGTTGAGAAGTACTGGGCCATGCACCCGGAGTACTTCCCGATCCACGGCACGGAGCGCTACAAGCCCGGCGGCAAGGACGACAATAGCTGGCAGCCGTGCATGGGCATCGAGGGCACCGTGCAGGTGGCCGCCGACGCCGCCCGCGAGGCCTTCCGCAACGATCCGAGCCTCGAGTCGTTCTCGTACGGGATGAACGACGGCGGCGGCTGGTGCGAATGCCCCGCCTGCAAGGCCATTGACAAGCCCATGCCCTCCTGGCACGGCTTCTCGGGCGACAAGTCCGTGCTCTTCTATACCTGGCTCAACCGCATCGCGGCGAACCTGGAGCAGGACTACCCGGACAAGAAGCTCGGCTGCCTGGCGTACTCCGCGGCCATTCTACCCCCGCCGGGCATGAAGCTGCACCGCAACATCATCCCGTACTTCACCAGCAACCGCGCCGACTACTTCGACCCGGCTTTCCGCGCCCAGGACCAGCAACTCGTCAAGTGGTGGTCGCAGCACACCACGCAGATGGGCATCTATGACTACGCCTACGGCGTGGGCTTCGCGGTCCCGCGCATCTACAACCACCTCTTCCAGCAGGCGGTACAGTATGCCGTGGCCCACAAGGTCCGCGGCTTCTACGCCGAGGTCTACCCCAACTGGGGCCTGGACGGGCCCAAGCTATATGTCATGTCGCGGATCGTCTGGAACCCCAAGGTCAGCGTGGACGCCCTGACCGCCGACTGGAATGAGCGCATGTTCCGCGAAGCGGCCGCGCCCATGAAGCGGTACTTCAAGCTGGCCGAGGACGCCTGGGCCCACCAGCAGGGCCACGGCGCGTGGGCCTATCGCCTCGCCGGCGACCCGGCGCAGTTCGCCATCTTCCCCCCGAAGATCATGGCCGAGATGACCGCCTGCCTGGACGAGGCGGCGAAGCTCGCCCAGAGCGACCTGGTCAAGCAGCGGATCCAGTTCTTCCGCAAGACGTGGGAACTCACGCTGATCCTCGGGACGAACTACTGGGCCGGGGCGCAGGTGCAGGAGCTGATCGAGAAGCAGGCGCCGATGGAGCAGATCGCTCAGGCCATGCGCGAGATGGCCGATCATGTCTCCACCGTGGATGGCGACAAGGTCATGCGCGAACTCACCGCCAAGGACCCCGTCGCCTACTTCCCGCCCCTCGCCGGCTGGTTTGAGCCGCTCAAGGGCGGCGCCGAGACCAACGCCACCCGCTACTTCGCCTGCACGGTGGCCAATGACGCGGTGGCGCTCGCCCGCAAGGAGGGCAAGCTCAACGGACCGCAGATCCGCGCCAACGTGGATCGCCGGGTGTCGGATATCTTCGGCCAGGGCGGCTCGGAGAAGTACCGGGCCACGGTGGCCCGGCTCCGCGACATGGCCCTGAAGGTCGGCTGCGCGGCGAAGGCTGACGGCCCGATGAAGGTGGACGGGGTGCTGGACGAACCCATCTGGCAGCGGGCCGATGTGCTGACCGACTTTATTGTCTGGGGCAGCAGCCAGCCCTCCGAGTTCGTCACGAAGGTCCGCCTCGTGCACGACGGCAAGAGCCTGGTCGTGGGCCTGGAATGCCCGCAGGACACCAGCAGCCTGGTCGTCCAGGCGGCCCCGCGCGACGGCAACACCTGGAAGGACGACTCCGTCGAGATCTTCGTCAACAAGGGCATGGAGGCCCAGCCGTACGCCCAGTTCATCCTCAACGCCGCCGGGGCGTTCTTCGACCAGTACGACACCGACGGCAGCGGGGACTACGCCGCCCATCTCGCCAAGAACTTCAACGCCTCCTGGGCTGCGAAGGTCTACCCCGACAAGTGGACCGGCGAGGTGCGCATTCCGCTGGACGAACTGGGCATCAAGCCCGCGCCGGACACGCTGATCCGCATGAACTTCGTCCGCAACGCGCACCAGGGCAAGGAGACCCGCATCTCCGCCTGGTTCTCCAGCCTCCGCGCCCACGCCGACCCGCTGAGCCGGGGGTGGATACTGTTTGAGTGATGAGTGCGGAATGATGAGTGATGAATGGGGATTGGATGGGATGGGGATGGGGATGGCTGGAGGCGGGGCCGTTGAGCGCCGGAGGCGCGGCTTAGCCTAGGCGGGGGCGGAAGCCCCCGTCCTGCGGCATCCCCCCTCCTGATCTTGCCTTTGCCGGCGTCCGCCGGACGCCTGGCGGCCCGCAGGGCCGCACCACAGCCGGGCACTTCAGTGCCCGGTCCCAAGAGCCCCTCCCTCCTCAGATCGGCGGGGAGAGGGCACACCTACGTAATGGGAGCAGATGATGCATCCTATGCTGACACTCACAGTCCTCCTCCTCGTCCTGGCGACCGTGGCCTGCGCCATGCCCGCTCACAAGGGCATGCCCGTCGAGGTCGCTGGCGACTGGCAAGTCAAGGTTGGTCCCGGGCAAGTGACGCTCGGCGGCCGCCAGATCACGCTGGCCGAACCCGTTACCGTCGCCATCGCCCCTGTGGCCGTCGTCTCCGTGCGCGATGAGGAGACGCCGCGCCTGCCGATGTACGACGAGAAGACCGGCCCGTGGCGGCGCGGGCTGCACCCGAAGGCTCTGCTGGCCCAGGAGTGCGTGTGCACCGGGTTGCTCGTGGCGGGGAGCCTGAAGGTCAAAGCCGGGCCCGGCGCGGCGCAGATCTTCGAGCCCGGCAAGGACGTCCGCGTGGAGGAGTACTGGACGGGCGTTGGCCGCGTCGAGGGCGGCCCGCTTGGCGATAGCCAGAAGGTGTGGCTCGACTACGATTACGTCCCCTGCCGGCTCGACAGCATCGTCGTGGACGCGGCCGGCCAGGTGAAGGTCGTCCCCGGCACGCCCGCCCCGAACATGGCCCGGCCCCCGACCCTCGCCGAGGGCGAGACAGCCATCGCCCGCGTCTGGCTACAGGGCCCGACGGCCAAGCTGGCTGACATCAACCTGTACCCCATCGAGCCGGAGGCGCCGGTCGTCGCCGCCCCCGTCGCTGACAAGCTTCTGCCCAAGACGCTCGCTAAGCTACGCAACGGGCAGAAGGTGCTGATCGTCGCCTGGGGCGATAGCGTCACGGCCGGCTCGGGCTGCGGCGGCCAGCCGCAGTACTGGTACCAGAACCGCTTCGGCGTCGAGCTGCACGAGCGCTTTCCACAGTCCGAGGTCGAGGTCAGGACAGCCGGCTGGGGCGGGCGCAACAGCAGGACCTACATGGACCAGCCGCGCGGGGCGCAGTTCGACTTCGTCCGCGATGTGCTGGAGCCCAAGCCCGACCTCGTCGTCATCGAGTTCGTCAATGACTCGTATCTGAGCGGCGAGGCGCTGGTCAAGCAGTATGACGAGATTGTCCAGAAGATCGGCGGCAACGGCAGTGAGATCATCTTCCTGACGCCCCACCTGGTGCGGCCGGACTGGATGAAGCTCGACGACCCGCGCGTGGACGACGACCCCCGGCCATACGTCCGCGACCTGCGCCAGTACGCTGCCGACCACAGCATCGCGCTGGCCGACGGCTCGGCCCGCTGGTGCCGCCTGTGGCGCCAGGGCCTCCCGTACATCATCTACGAGGCGAACTGGATCAACCACCCGGAGGCGAAGGGGCTGCAGCTCTTCGTGGACGCGCTCATGGCGTTGTTCCCGGAGAAGTAGCCGGGGTCTGTCCCCGGCGGCGGCCGGCGTAGCCGGTCGCAGAGGGGGCTGACCCCGCCGGCATACAATGTCGGCAGGGCCAGCCCCCTCGGTGTCAGTGGATGAGCTTCGCGATCTCCTCCCGCGCCGCCATGTACGCCTCGGGGTTCTGCTCCCAGTCCTCGAAGGAGCGCGTGAGGCCCGCCACGATCGCATCCACCCTCGTCTTGTGCCCCTGCTTGGCCGCGAGTGTCATGGTCTCGTAGTCCTCCATCGCCTCGCGGATGAGCTTCAGGCGGATCGAGGGGGCCGGGCCGCTGATCCCTGCCTCCGGGCCGGGATAGACCAGCATCCCCTCACCCCAGTACTTGTCGCGGAAATGCGGCTTGCTCCACACGTCCTCATACGGCCCCCAGTAGACGCTCGACCAGTACAGGAAGCCCTGAATGCCATAGCGCCAACTGATCCAGAACGGGGCGCGGAAGCTGACCGGGGCGAAGTCCACCTGCCAAAACGGCGGGTTCTTGCCCTGGCACAGGGCCGTGTAGCTCCACAGCGTCTCGCCGGCGGCCTGGCGCTCCGCGGCGGTCTTCTCATCGAACAGGCCCCACAGCGGGCACCAGACGTCCACCGCGCCATACAACGTACCCCACGCCGGGTTGGAGGAGACGGTCTGCTCGGTGCACATGCGGCGGATGCCCGGATCGGCCTCCTTGATCAGCGCCCCCTGCTGCCGCACAGTCTCGTACTCCTCGGCGTTGTTCGGTTCGTCGCGCAGGTAGATGTACGCGAGCTTCAGCCAACCCTTCTGGCGCAGATAGCCTGCCAGCGCCCTGAGTGTCGCCTTGCACTTCTCGGGACCGCTGCCCCATGGGAAGGGCATGCGGAGCGAGTTGACATGCTTCTCCTCGATGAGCTGGCGCAGCCGCTCCCCGGTCTGGCTGTCATCCACCGTCCCGTCTTCCTTGACCGTGGGCCAGATGTTGCCCAGGCTCGCGGGCATGCAGCGATGTGCCAGGAAGAAGTCAATGTACTGGTCCTGCACGGCGGCGAACTCCGGTGAGGCGGGGTCCAGGCCGAGCTTCTTGGCCACCCCGCCGAAGCTCCCGAAGTCCGACTCCATGGCGATGGTGTCCGGCAGCGCGAAGCGGCGCACGGTCAGCGTGACCGGGACCTTCGCCAGGGCCTTGCCGGCCGACGTGACGGTCACTTCGCCCCGGTAGGCGCCCGCCGGCGTGCCCTTCGGCACATACACGTCAATCCAGTAGCCCTGGTTGCTGTTGGTCTCGATGGTGTAGGGCGCGGCATCATACTTGGCGCCTTGCAGCTCTTTCCCGGTGAGCGGGTCCACGAAGGGGATCAGCGCATCCGGGTACCAGCCGGTCGGCGCCTTGGAGCGGTAGCTGGGCTCGAAGACGTTCAGGTAGTGCTCACGGTAGGCCATGAGCCTCGTGGCCGGGATGCTGGCCTTGCTGCCGCGGAGGGCCGGGAGCGTCAGGTTCACGTCCGGCAGCGCCTGCGCCCCCGCGCGCACAATGATCCGGAAGGGCTCGTACTCGTTGGCCGCGGCCGTCAGCGTCACCCGCGTCGCGGTGCCCGGGTCAGTGGTCTTGAGTACGTGCTGCCACGGCGAAGCGACCCAGACGACCGGCGTCTGCGCGAGCGCGCCCGTCATCGCGCAGAGCATCAGCAGCGGCAGAGCAATCCTGAGCATCATCGTTCTCCTTGTGTCGGTAGCGGACGGCACCTTCGTATCAGTAGCGCGGGCGGCCTCGTCCGCGCTGTCGGGGCCGGGTGCCCCGTCGGGCGGGGTCCCCGTCGGCTGCGCCAACACCCCGCCCTGAGTGGCCGGGCAGGCGGGGCCGCCTGCCCTACTGGTTCTGTCGGTTGTGCCTGGGTCCGCAGCTACCACGTCACGACATACCGTCCCACGCCCTTGCCGCCACACTGCCACGTGAGGCGGCCCCGGTCCAGCTTCGCTTCGACCTTCCCCATGTCCGTCTGTGTTCCGGCTGCCAGCGCCCGGACCTGCACGTTGCGCCAGTCGCTCTTGGCGCCGGGCGCCAATGCCGGCAGGAAGAGCGTCACTGTGAACTGCCGCTCGCGCGGGTAGGGGAACACCGCCAGGCGGGTCTTCTCCCGGTTCACCTTGACCGCTCCGTCGGTGGCGATCTTGCCGAAGTCCACCATCGTGCCGGGCGGGTTCATGTGCGCGGTGAAGTCCAGCGCTGTCACCGTGAGTTGTCGCATGCGCTCGGCGCTGTCGGCCAGGCGCACCGAGGTAGCCTTCTCGCCCTCGCGGGTCACGTCCAGGGCGCCCAGGAGGATGCGCTGCCCCCCGGCGTTCGGACCTTTGAGGCTCACCCGGTGCTGTTTGTACAGGCCGATGTTGATGTCGAACTGGGTGAGGGGCCCATCGGGGACAGCGACCTCGTACGGCCCGTCCACGATCCGTTCGCCCGGCTGCCACTGGCTGGTCGGCTTCGGCGGGGCATGGTCGCCCTGGAAGGCGATGTCGGCGTTGCCGCTCGTCGTCTTCTCATTCGTGAAATGCACGAAGCAGTGGTAGTCATCTTCCAGCTTGGCGTTGACGATCCACTCATAGGTGATGGCGAAGCGGTTGCCGCCGAGGGGCTTGAGCTCCTTGAGCCTCGGCTCCACGTCCACCGCCGCCCGGCGGTAGGGCATGTCGAAGCTCGTGCGGGCATCGGCGAAGACATACTCGGGGCAATCGGCGTAGTCTGCCAGCTTCCCGTCGTACAGCGCCGTCCAGACGTTCGTCTGCGGCCCGTCGGCCCAGAAGCCCCACTGCGGGAGCGTCACGGGGCCGATCTTCCACGGCTCGGCCCGCCAGTTCACCCACAGCTTCAGCCCGCTGTCGTACTTGATGCACTGGCGCGAGGTATCCCCGACCGCGAGCGCGATGCTCGCCGGCACGATCTGTCCCTCGACCTCATAGCCGATGGCCACGGGCTTCGCCGTACCGTAGAGAGCCTGGATCGGGTGGCAGAGGTGGTGCTCCTTGGCGACCCACTGCACGTTGTCGGTCGAGATGCTGCCGATGAACCCCGCATGCCCGTACGCCAGCTCCTGGGCGCGGTACTTGTCCACGTCCTCGACGTTGCCGACCGTGTGCCCCCAGCCCGAGTTGCGGCCCTCGGCGAACCACCGCTCGTAGTAGCCCATGCCGTGGTTGACCATCTGGGGGTGCAGCTTCAGCAGGTCCAGCTCCAGCAGCGGCCGGTGGTCCTCGCCCCCGGCGACCTGCGCTTCGACACCATCGCACCGCCCGGCCCAGTAGAGGTGGTTCGCCCCCTCGCCGAACATCGGGCCGCCGTGCGTGTCGCGCATGTACTGGAACAGCTCGCCATCATACTTCACCTTGGCCTGGCACATCGCCGCCATGGGCTGGTCGGCCTGATGGTCGAGCTGGTGCCACGGCGGCACGCAGGTGTGCACATCCAGGTACCCCGCCGTCGTGCCATACGTCTTGTGGATGACGGGCGAGTTCTGTTCCGCGAAGCCCCGGGCGCGGTTGCACTTGAGGCCAAAGCTCTGCACCTTCGTGCCGGGGTTGTACCAGGCGAGGCTCTTGGTCCCATTGGCCCGCAGGACGCACGCCGTCTCGTCATACGACGGCGCATCGGGATACAGGTCAATGTAGTTCTCGTGGACTGACCACACGTAGCCGCAGTCGTTGGCCGCCTTGCCGAAGGCGATCATGCCCTCATCGCCGCCGAGCTTGGGGTTGGCGGGCACGTGGTCCGGCAGCTTCACATCGTAGCCGAACCGCTGCCAGACGTGGTTGATGATCGCCACGTGGTCCACGCCGTTGTCCTTCAGATCGCGCAGGTTGTCGGCGCTGCCCTCGAAGGTGCCCTTGTGGTGGCCCCACACGTCCAGCATGATACGGTCGCCCAGGAGCTTCAGATAGGGCGAGGGCTGCCAGGGGATGTTCGGGAGCACCTCGCCGACGGTGGGCGAGACTGCGACGTAGCCCTCTTCGAGCAGCGGGTTGCGCGTGCCGTCGGTCTTCGGGTCATAGTTCGCCTCGCCGCCTGGGCAGGTCGAGGCGTGAGTGGTCTTCCAGTTCAGATAGCGGCACACGTAGACTCCCGGGGAGGGCAGATAGAAGAGCGCCCCGCCATAGGGAAGGTAGGGGACAGGCACGGTGCGGCGCAGCGGCGCCTGCGTCACCCGCCCCAGCGACAGCCCCACCAGCACCGGCTGGTCGCACTGCGCCCTGACCGTCAGCGCCTTGCCCACCATGCCGAAGGTCCATCGCACGGCCACCGTCTGGCCCGCGAGGGGGTACTCACAGGCGACCTGCAGCGCGCTGCCTTGCAGCACGGGTGTCTGCTTCCCGCCGGTCAGCAGCACACGCTTGACGCGATCGCCCTCCTTCGTCTCGGCGAACACGCCGCCCTCGGACGCCGGGACGAAGGCTGGGCCCTCGTCCACGACGCACGTGAAGTCCGACAGCGTGCCGGTCTGCGGGCGGTACTGGAGGACGACCTTCGCGTCCGCACCCTCGTAGATGAAGTCATAGCCCGTCCCGCTCTTCACGATGCGGTTGGTGCACTTGAGCAAGTTGCTGGGTGTGACCCCGGCGGCCGGGTTGTTCGACAGGGCGCGCAGGTCCGCGTCGGCAGTGGCACGGTAGGCCTTCTGCGCCAGGAGGCTGCGCAGCAGTTCGGCGCGCGAGGTCTGTGGCGAGCCGGCCACGACCTTCGGGTCGCCCCAGTACGAGTAGTCGAAGGAGGGGCTTTTCGCCGGTCCCGGCTCCACCTGTAGTCGGAGCACGATCTTCTGCCCGGCATAGGCCGACAGGTCGAACGTCTTGTCGTCCCACCTGGCCTCGGCCTGGTGCTGGCGGAACAGCTCCGTCTCCTTGTCGCCGGTGATGACGAAGGCGCTGAAGGTCACGCCGTCGCTCTTGTCGGGCGCGGCGACATCGGGTCGCATGGCGATGCCGAACCTGAGCGCCAGGGGCTTGAGATCCGGCAGCTCCAGGGGGTAGTCAGCGAAGGTGCGGCCGGGGGGTATGTGCCAGGGGGAATGGAGCAGGAGCGACTTGCGCCCCAGTACCGTGTCGCCGGGCAGGTAGGAGATGCCGGCGACGGGCTCAAAGTGCCCGACCCACGAGTCGGGCATCATCACGACTTCCCCGCCATAGGATTGGTAGCCCACGCGGTAGATGCCGATGTCCAGCAGCGAGGTCTCACCCGGCGGGATGGGAACAACCGGTGCGGCCAGCGCGGGCGCGGTCACGGCCAGCAACAGCAGGATAGCGGCACGCATGGAAGCCTCCTGTGAGATGGCGTGTGCATGCGGCAGAACGGCAACGGCGTCCTCACCCCCAGCCCCTCTCCCTCACTTCGCTTCGCTTCGTTCCGGAGAGGGGAGCCAAGTGTTGCGTTGTGGCTGCGAAGACGCACTGCGTCGGCGGTCGCAATGGCTGCCCCAAGCCTTGCCCCCTCTCCGGAGCCTGCCGTAGCCCGCAGGGCGAAGGCAGGCGAGGGAGAGGGGCCGGGGGTGAGGATGTCGTTACTCCTGACTCCTCACTCCCAACTCCACCTCCGTCATCATCTGCACCCGGTACTGCCCCGGCCCGATGCGTTCGACGTAGGTCGTGGCCGGGAGGCGGAAGGTGTCACCAGGGCCGATGTCGCTGACCCAGAAGCGCTTCAGGCCGTCCCCGTCCCTATCGCTGAAGATCGTCGCCAGATCGCCTGTCACCTGCTCCAGCTTGAAGGCCGTGCCGTCGAACTTCGCGATGCGGAAGCCCTGGGACTTGTCCTCGTTGTACAGCCAGCGCCCCTGGTGCCGGCCGCCGTCCACGCGGCCATACCCCGACAGCGTCGTGTCGGTGCTGACCGTCCCCGCCTTCTGGTCCACGGCCGTGACCTTGCCCATGCCCACCAGGCAGAGCACATCGCCGAACTGCAGCTCGGTCTGCGTGCCCTTCACGACCGCCTGCTTGATCGTGTAGCTGGTCTGGTGGAGCTCGTTGCCCAGGATGACGACGCGGTCGCGGCAGGCTTCCGGGCTGCGCACGGCGGTGTCCACGGTGATGCTGTTGTGGGCATGGTCCACGGCCACCACTTGCCCGGCGGGGGAGGGGGCGGCCTTGAGCGCGAAGTCGCCGATCTGCAGTTGCGTCCCGTTGACCAGGTACGCCGAGCGAACCCCCTCCGCGTCGAGACGCACCAGCGCGAACTCCGCGGCCACCCGGAACGTGGTCTTGCCGTCCTGCCAGGCGACCGGTTCACCGGGGTTGAGTGACGAGTGGATGAGATCGCGGCCCTCCTGCAACTCCACCGCCAGGCCCACCGTCCCCGGCTCCACCTGCGGCGCCTGCAGGCGCCGGACCGTCTGGACCTGCGCCGCGCCCTGGTGTGGCTCAGACACCGTCACGAACGTCGAGGCCAGGCCATCCTCCTCGCCGGTGTTGCGTGCCAGGACGTATTGGAGGCTCTTGGGCGCGCCCGGCTGCAGTTCCGGCTCGGCATCGGCCAGGATCATCTCCTGGGCGGTCTGCTCGGGCATCGTCATGGTCAGCGCCAGGTTGTCCTCCGGGTTGCGCCAAGTGGCCGACCACGCGCCCGCCGGCTTCATCCGCCGCACGTTGTACAGGTACTGGAAGCCGCTGTCGGCCGGGTCCCAGATGCGAGGCTCCTCGGCCTGCAGGTCCGTCGTGGCCGTCAGCCCCTCGAGCAGGATGTAGCTCTGACCGACCTCGCGGGCCGTCAGCGTGATCTTGTCCACCGGCTGCGCGAAGTCATAGACCTGGGAGACCCAGACGTAGCCCACGCGCCCCGACGGCTCCCACTTGAAGGCCCGGGTCTGCCCCCCGGCGGTGATGTCCACGACGTTCGTCCCGGCGTTGTAGTCATACGCGCGCAGGAAGAGCTTGGTCTTGCCGGCCGGGAGCGCCGCCTTGACGGACATGACGGCCCCCACCTTGCGGCACAGCGCCTCCGGGCCCGAGTAGTACGTGGACCAGCCCTCGAGCGACCGCGCGCCGTAGTCGCGCTTGTCGTTGAGGACCCCCTCGCCGCTGCGCAGCACGAAAGTGGCGGTACCCGTCGAGGCGGGTTGGGGCTTCTCCCCGAAGGCCACGTCCTCGCCGGCCAGCGTGCCCTTGGCCTGCACAGGCCCCGGCTGGCCGCCGCTGACCGAGAAATCCGGGAACGCCGGGCCATGGAAGCTGTAGTCGTGCTCCCAGCCGCCCTTGACGCGGAAGATGTCCAGCACGTAGGAGCTGTCGGGGGAGAGGTCAATCAGGCCCAGAGTGCGCCGATAGAGGCTGGTCGCGCTCGGGTACGCCACCTGATCGGCCGAGGCGTCCGCCAGTTGCAGCCCGGGGGCCGAGGCCAGCGTGTTCAGGCTGCCGGCGTACATCGTCTGCTGCCCGCTCTGGTTGACGACCACGTCATAGTGGCTGACGGTGTTGCTGGTCCAGTACGTGTTCTTGGTGAGCCAGTGGGCCGGGTAGCCCATGTCATTGAGTACCGGCGCCTTGAAGCGGCTGTCCTGCATCTCGATGGTCAGGCGGTCGCGGTGGCCGTGGCCGCCGCCGGCGTGGCCGTAGTACATCGACACCCCCCGCCGGTGGCCCTCCTCGCCGCTCTCCAGGATGGCGAGGCCGTAACCCCCCAGGTTGCGGGTCTTCAGGCCCAGGTCGGTCCCCTCCTTCGCGACCACTGCGTCAACCTGCTCGGGGTCGAACTGGCTCTCCCACAGGCCCTCGCTCTGGGCGCCGATGAGCTTGAGCGCCTTGGCGAAGCGCGGGTCGCCGTACTGGGTGAATGCGGGCCCCTGGATGCTCGCCGCCCAGGCCACCTTGCCCGCGCCCATGATCGAGCCCGCATCGCCGATGGCCGGCGACCGGATGCCCGCCACCGTCAGATCAATCCCGATGTCGGCCATCTTCTTCAGCTTCGGGTTGGCCCAGATGTCCACCCCCAGCTTCGGCATGAGTTCGGCCACGGTGTAGTAGTTCGACACCCACCCGCTCGAGTAGCCGGGCGAGCTCTCGCCGCCGTGGCCATCGCGGTAGAAACCGTTCCACAGCAGGTACTCCGAGTCGCCCTTGCCGGTCATGATCCAGTCGGCCATCTGCTTGGTGGTCGGGCCCCTGGTCTCTTCCTGGTTGTCGAACACGATGGCGAGGGTCGCCAGGGCCTGCTGGTGCATACCCATGTTGCCCTGGATGAACCCCCGCATGATGTCTGCGGCCATGACCCGCAGCATCTTCTGTTCCATGAAGTCGCGGGCATTCTCGATCTGCTTGCCCTTCAGGAACGCCACCGTATCGGGGTCGGTCAGGGCCGGGTAGATGGCGTCATAGGCCTTCGCCAGGTTGCCGACGGTCCCGGTGGACCAGATGTAGTCCAGGATGCGGCCGTTGATCCGCGCGGGCCACTGACCGTTGTGGTAGGCCTGGGTGGGGTAGTCGTACTTCTCCCAATCCTGGGCGATGTGCCCCAGCAACACGGCGCACTTGTGGGCGTAGATGGGCTTGCCGCTCAGCAGATAGGCCTGCGCCAGCGCCGGGATGGCCGGCAGCACTTCCCGCTGCCACCGGTGCCAGAACACATAGGTGCCGACGAACCAGTAGCGTCGCCCCTTGTCATCCACCCACCCGGCCCCGTTGTCCACGTAGCCCGGTCCCCGCTCCGGCTCGTCGGTGATGCTGTGGTCATTCCAGGGCTGGAAGTCGTTGGAGGGGTACTCCTCGCCGCCCACCGGGCACTTGACCTTGAACGGCCGGTCGCTGGACATGGTCCACGGGTAGTGGCCGCCCTTGCGGAAGATCTCGGCGCCATGGACCGGGCAGTCCACGCCAAACGAGACATTCAGCGCGCGCAACTGCCCCGGCGGGGGCACGAAGTTCCAGAGGTCCTCGTCGGACATGCTGACCCAGCGCTGGGCCCCGGCTTCGGCAGAACGCGCGATGCTCTGGGCCCACGGGTACTTCTGCACCTTCTCCAGGGCCGCTTTGACCTCGGCCTCGGTGTAGTAGGTGCGGCCCTGCTTGGCCGGCGCGACACTGCAGAGCGTCACGGCCAGCAGAGAAGAGATGAGTATGGTTCGCATCATGACTACCTTCGTACAGCATTGCCCCACCCGCGAGGTTTCTCGCCGTGCAGGAGACCCTCCTCCGTCCGTCGAAGACTCGACCCCTCATGAGTTCCTCCCCGCCCTCGCCCGCATCCCCGACTCCTGCCCGGCCCAGCTACACCCTCCGCGCTGTCGTGGTTGGCCTGCTGAGCGTCATCATCCTGGCGGTGGCCACGCAGTTCGCCGAACTGTGGGTCCACGGCACGCAGGTCACGCAGTCCACGCCGCCCATCAACAGCTTCTTCGTCTGGCTGGTCATCGTGGTGGTGGTGAACACCCTCCTGCGGGTGATCTCGCGGCGGCTGACGCTCTCGCGCGGCGAGCTGCTGCTCATCTACGCCATGCTGATCGTGTCGGGCGGCGTGGTCGGCATCGGGTTCACACACTTCATCCCAGCGCTGGTCACCGCGCCGTTCTACTACGGGACGCCCGACCAGCCCTGGACGGAGCTGCTGCAGCCCTACGTGCCCCAGTCGCCGTGGTTCGCCCCGCGCGACGAGCTGGTCATCAAGTACGCCTTTGAGGGCATGCCGCCGACCTGGACCGTGCCCTGGCAGCCGTGGGTCCGGCCGCTGGCGATGTGGTCGCTGCTGGGCTTGCTGATGGCCTGGTGCACGATCTGCATCTGCGTCGTGCTGCGCCGCCAGTGGGTTGAGAACGAGCGCCTGATCTTCCCGCTCAACTACGTCCCCCTCGCCATGACGGACCCGGCAAGCGGACGGGCACCCACGGCGCTGCATCCCTTCTTCCGCGATCGGCTGATGTGGCTGGGCTTCGCCATCCCCACCCTCCTGCACGCCTGCAACAGTCTGCACCAGTACTGGCCGACTGTGCCCGAGCTGAAGATCCGCGACGTCCGCCTCGACGCCAACCTGACCGCCAAGCCCTGGAACGCCGCGCGGCCGCTGGGGTTGTGGTTCTACCCGATGGCTGTGGGGTTGGCCTACCTGCTCTCCCGTGACATCTCCTTCGGGCTCTGGTTCTTCTACTTCATCGGCAAGGCGGAGGCGGTGCTGGGGACGGCGTTGGGGCTCGGGGGCGGCGGTTCAGCGTCCCTGGCGGGCTTCCCGTTCCTGGAGGAGCAGAGCAGCGGGGCGCTGCTGGCGCTGGCCCTGGGGTCGCTGTGGGTGGGGCGGCGGCATCTGCGGCGCCTGTGGGAGCGGGCGCTGGCCGGGCAGCGGGACGATCCTCACGATCCCCTGCCGCCGGGTGTGGCGATCTTCGGCCTGCTGGTCGGTCTCGCCCTCATCGTCGCCTGGTGGCAGCTCTTCGGCATGTCGCCCAAGGCCACGCTGCTGTACTTCGGCCTGTGGTTCCTGTACTCGATCGGGCTGTCGCGACTGGTGTGTGAGGGCGGGACGGTGTGGATCGGGACGCCGCTGGACCCGCGGATGGTCATCCGCAACGCCCTGGGCGTGGGTGGCCTGGGCGCGCGCGACTGGCACATGATGGGCTATCTGCGGTTCCTGACGATGGACTGGCGCTGCCTGATGATGCCCAACGTGATGAGTTCCCTCAAGTTCCTGGAGACCCGGGAACTGCAGCCACGGGGCGTGGTGGGCTCGATGATGTGGGGCGTGGCGCTCAGCGTCATCACCTCCTTCATCACCATCACCGCCATGTCGTACCTGACGCCGGGCGGAGGGATCGGGCTGAGCACCTGGCGCTGGGTGGGCGTGCCGCAAGAGCCGCTGCGCGTCACCGGCCAGTTCCTGATGAACCCCACCGGCCCGGTCACGATGAAAGTCGCCTTCATGGGCGTCGGGGCGGCCGGCATGGTCGCCCTGCAGGCCCTGCGGGGCCGCTTCCTGTGGTGGCCGCTGCACCCCCTCGGCTACCCTATGGCCGCCACCTTCGCCATGCGCAACATGTGGTTCTCGACCCTAGTGGCCTGGGCCGTCAAGAGCGTGGTCTTGCGCTACGGCGGCATCCCGGTCTATGAGAAGAGCCGCCCGTTCTTCCTGGGCCTGATCCTGGGCGACTTCTTCAACATCGCGCTGTGGCTGGTTATCGAGGCCTTCACGGGCCTGCAGGACCACTTCCTGTACCCGTAGGCCGTAGGAGGCCGTGCCGTAGGAGCGCCGGCTTCCAGCCGGCATGCCGTCCCTGCCAGCAGGATGCTGGCGCTCCTACCGAAACGCAAAAGCGGCTGTCCCTTGCGAGACAGCCGCTCCAATGTTCAGATGGTGCCGAAGGCCGGACTCGAACCGGCACGGGCAGTGCCCACAGCCTCCTGAGGACTGCGTGTCTACCAGTTCCACCACTTCGGCAGGTCGAACGTGCACATTATAGGGAAACTCCGGCCTCGTGTCAAAAAGATTCGGACAGGGAGCCAACCATGACCGGACGTGAGCGCGCTCTTACCGCTCTGTGCTTCGGGGAGACCGACCGCGTGCCGATGCTGGGGGGCTTCATTGCCCATGCTGAGGCCCTGCGGAAGCTCTCGGGGCTGGACCCGTTGGCGGAGCCGCGCCGCGCGGCGGTCGAGGCCGCTCGCGCGCTGCACGTGGACCTCATCATTCAGATCGTCACCCCGAAGGCCGCCGAGGTCAGCACCGACATGGGCGGCGGTCGCGAGAGCCTCTTCACTCAGCGCGATCGCCCGGCGTACGCCAGCCCGGAGCAGGTGCGTGACTACGCCGAGGGGCTGCCGACGCCTGAGGAAGTGCGCCGTAGCTTCGACCTCCCCGGGTATCTGGACGCGGTCCGAGCCGACTGGCTCCAGTGCCAGGCGGATGGGGGAGAGGACATCCTGATTCTGCCGTACGCCAAGGCCCGCGACTGCCCCTTCATGTACTACTCGGAGTTCGGCTACGAGAACTACTACCAGGCCCTGGCGCTGTACCCCGAGAGCATGAGCAAGCTGTTCCGCTGCGCTGCCGAGACCAGCCGTTGCTGCAATGAGGCCTTCGTGGCGTCCCAGGGCCAGGGCGGGCCACCCCCCTTCGTCTACATCGGCCAGGACATCTGCGACAACGCCGGGCCGATGGTCAGCCCGCTCCTGCTGGACGAGATCTACTTCCCGCACCTGCGCTACTGCCTCGAGCCGCTCAACGATGCCGGAGTCAAGAAGATCTGGCATTCCGACGGCAACATCAACCCGATCATCGGGCGGCTGCTGGAAGCCGGGATCAACGGCTTCCAGGGCCTGCAGGAGGACAGCTACCTGCCCCCGCACCAACACGTGCGGCTGGAGGAGCTAGCCGCCATGCAGGACCGTTGGGGCGAGCCGCTGATCCTGTACGGCAGCGTCTCGGTGCGTGACGTGCTGCCGCACGGGACGGTGGAGGACGTCAAGCGTGAGGTGGAGCGGTGCATAGACGCCTGTCGGGGCCGCAGTGGCTTCTTCCTGGGCCCGACGAGCACGGTGGGACCGGACATCCCCGTCGAGAACATCGTAGCGCTCTACGAGTACGGACGCACCTACGGCGGGTAGGGAGGGCCGGGCTCCCGCAACAGAAAGAGCCCGCCAGGATGGCGGGCTCTTCGGTTCGGTGTCGCGTGGCTCTCAGAAGCCGACGGTCAACTGCGTCTGCAGCAGGCGATTGGTCGCCGTGTCAGCCGGGTTGTGTCCCGAAGCGCGCTCTTCGGCATAGGTGAGCGCCACATTCGCCCCGTGGGCCAGGGCCTTGTGGATGTTGATGGCCCACAGCAAGTCGTAATCCACCGCGGCGTACTGCGACTCCCACCACCACTCGCTGGTCTTCTTCACTTTGTACAGGCACAGCTCGAACGGGATGTCGCCGACATGGCTGGACAGCGTCCCGCCATAGACCTCGAAGTTCGTCAGCGTGATCGGGTTGCGCAGCCACCGCTCCCAGGAGATGTGGTTGCTCAGCGCGCCGCCCTCGATCAACTCGAAGTACGGGTGGATGCTGGAGTAGACGACGTCGTACTCCGGGTCCACCGTGGAGTAGAAGCCCGTAAGGGCGAAGTCGCGCGTCTTGAGCAGGTCCACCGAGATGGCCAGGGCGTCCGGCGGCGTGTGGCCCTTGTAGCGCCAGCGGTTCACGTGGTGCCGCTGCTGGGCGTACTCGACGTAGATGTTGCGGTCGTCGCCCAGGTTGATCCACACATCGGCGCCGTAGACGATCTCGTCGCCGGCACCGTCGGGCATGAAGTTGGCGGCGACAGACCAGCGCGGCCGGCGGTACTCCAGGCGGCCGCTCAGGTAGACATCGCTGTCGCTCATGTCCGGCTCGAACGGCAGGAAGTCGTAGCTCCCGCCGCCGAAGAAGGTGTCCAGGTTCAGGTTGCGGTTGAAGAGCCCCTGCTTGCGGAAGCGGATGCCCTGCTGGGAACGCCGCTCATTGTTGACCATCAGGCCCATGCCGTACGACTGGAACTGCCGGCCGATGGTCCACTGGCCGGCGCACCAGCCCCCGGCGCGGATGTCCACCAGGGCCTCGTCCAGCCAGATGTCGTTGTTGCCGTAGCCGTGGGGACGCTGGCCGGGCAGGTTCGTGTATCCCGGGCCCTCGCCGGTCTCCACGCCCAGCACTGACAGCGGCACCCAGGAATCGGCGAACTTGAAGGTGACACGGGCGGAGATGCGGTCGTTGAGGTTCGCCTGCACACCGATCTTGGCGGTCAGGGCGTCGTAGGTGTTGTCGAAGTCCACGCTGCCGTCCTGCCCGCCGACGCCGGCGGTCCGGACGCCAGAGGTGCTGAGCGAAGCCGCGGCGGAGTTCTGCAGACCGATGCGGTAATCCAGCCAGCCGAACGGCTCGACCTTCGCCTGCTTGCGTTCCAGCACGTCCACACGCACGTCGAGGTCCTCGACCTTCTGCTCGATCAGGTCGAGGTCCATCTGGATCTGCTCGATCTCGTTCTTGAACTCGCGCTGTAGATCATTGACGAGAGTCGCGATGCGCGTCTCATCCAGAGGCGCCTCACCCGGCTTGCCCTGCGGCCCCTCGGGCCCGGGCGGTCCCTCGGGTCCCGGCATGCCCGCCGGTCCCCGCGGTCCGCGCGGCCCCGGAGGCCCGGGCGGCCCGTCCTTGCCTTGCCTGGGGGCGCCCTGGGCGTAGAAGAGATCAGTCAGGCGGGTGACGGCCATGGCGAACTCATAGCGCGTCAGTGGCCGGTCGCCACGCCACGTGCCGTCAGGATAGCCGATGATGATGCCGTACTTGGAGATCTGCTCGCACGCATCGTAGGCCCAGTGCGTGAACGGGACTGTCTGCTCGGGACGGACCCCCTGCTGTGCACACAGCAGCGCCGGACACAGCACTCCGATCAGCGCGCACAGGATCAGCCGCTTGTGCACCAGCGTTCACCTTCCCCGGGTTCGGCGTGTGCGGCTATGCCCACGACCAAAGCGGCGGCTGGCAACGGCATCGGCCGGGTCAACCGCCACTCAGACGAACTAAGCATATTACGCCGTCGCGTGTTCGTCAACACCGTCTCGGCGAAATCTCCCCGGATGGCGCCCAGCCCGGTAGGGGACCGGCCGCCAGGGCTTTCCCCGAGCAGCCTCAGCCGGCGGTGGTGTCGGGAGGGTCGCCCTGGCCCAGCAACGCGGACATGGCCAGGCCCAACTCCCGCACCTGGTACGGTTTGGTGAGAACGCCGTCGAACCCACAGTCAGCGAAGTGCGCCATCACCGGGTCATCGTGGTAGCCGCTGCAGGCCAGGGCCCGGAAGTCGGGGCTCAGCTCGCGCAGCCGCTGCAGCACCTCGGCCCCGCCCTCGCCGCCCTTGATCGTCAGATCAAGAATGCCCGCCAGGTGCGGGCGCCCCTCGGCGATGGCCGCCACCACCCGGGCCACAGCCGCTTCGGCATTGGCCACAATGTCGGCCTCGTAGCCCAGATGCCGCAGCATCGGCCCCACCACCTTGCGCACATACGGGTCGTCATCCATGACCAGGATGCGCCCCGTTCCGGTCACCGCGTGCTGCGGGGGGCACTCCGCGGGCTCGGGTACTCCGTTGCTGGCCGGCAGGTGGATCGTGACCGTCGCTCCCTCGCCCGGCCGCCCGGTGATGGCCAGGTGCCCCTGGTGGCGGCTAACGACCGAGTAGGCGATCGTCAGCCCCAGTCCGCTGCCCGAGGGCTTGGTAGTGAAGTAGGGGTCGAAGATGCGCGGCAGGACTTCCGGGTCAATCCCGGGTCCCTGGTCGGTCACGGAGAGACGCACGTACCGCCCCGGCGCCAGGCTGCCGTGCTCCCCGGGCCCCAGCGCCACGTTCTGGGCCTCCAGACGCACGATGCCCCCTGCGGGCATGGCCTGCACGGCGTTGAGGAGGATGTTGCTCAGCCCCTGGGTCAACTGCGCGGGGTCCCCGTCTACCGGCCACAGGTCTTCAGGCAGGGCGATCTCGGCCGTGCAGCGGGTGCCGCTGAGAGTCATGTCGGTGCTGCCGCGAACGACCTCCTCAAGCCACAGGGGGCGCTTCACGGGCTCGCCACCGCGGCTGAAGGTCAGGAGCTGCTGGCTCAGGTAGCGGGCATGCAGGGCCGCCTTTTCGGCGGTCTGCAGGCCGGCCAGGGCCTCGGGCGGCAGGGAGGGCTCGATCCGCCCGAGGTTGATCCCACCGAGGATGGAGGTCAGCAGGTTGTTGAAGTCGTGCGCGATCCCGCCGGCGAGCACCCCGAGCGATTCCAGCCTGTGGGCCTGGTAGGCCTCCTGGCGCATGTGCTCCTGCTCAGTGATGTCGCGGAAGGCAACCACCACGCCGTGAAGCTGCCCCGCGGTATCGTGCATGGGTGCGGCCGCCCCCGCGACGCGCCGCTCGGCGCCGGTGCGCGCCACCAGCACCAGCCGCGGATCAGCCTCCGCAGCGGCGCCGGTCCGCAGCACCGACTGGATGAGGCACGGCGGCTGTGGGCCCTCCGTCACGGTGGTCTCGAGGACCTCCGCGACGGGTCGCCCCCAGGCCTGGTCCTCGCGCCACCCGGTCAGCGCCTCGGCGACCGGGTTCATCAGCGAGACCCGCGCCTCGGCATCGGTGGCGATCACGGCGTCAGCAATGCTGCGGAGAGTCACTGCCAGGCGTTCCTTCTGCTCGGCCAGTTGGGCCATGATCTCGTGGAGGTCGCTGATGTCCACGATGCTGGCAGCCCAGAGGGGGCCGTCAGCGCCGGCGCCCGGGATGCGGCTGATGCTGAGCAGCCCGGGGAAGCAGGAGCCGTCCTGGCGTTGGCTGAACACCTCCCGGGCGGCCACCTTCCCCTGTCTGCGCAGTTCCTCGACCATTCGGCGGATGTAGGGCAACTGCTGCTCGCTCTGCACGATGCGGATCGGCTGCCCGAGCAGTTCGGACACCGCATACTGGTGCATCCGCGCGAAGGCCTCGTTGCAGTAGCGGATCCTGGTGGTGCCGTCCACGATGACATTGCCATAGCTGGCGGTGTCACTGATCGTTTTGAACCGTGCCAGTTCCTTCTCGGCCCGCGTGCGTCGGGTGATGTCCTTGAGCGCAGCGACCATGCACAGCGGACGCCCGGTCTCATCCTGGACCACGGTGGCAGCGACGTGGAGCACCAGGTCGGTGCCGTCGCGGCGTTGCGTCTGCCCCGAGCCTTCCCAGCCCCCGGCCCGCACCGCCTCCAGGATCCGGCCGGCCACCGAGAGCGGGATGAACTCCATGACGCTGTGCCCGATGACCTCCTCCGGCGAGGAGAGACGCCAGAACCTCAGGTAGGCCTGATTGACCCAGATCATGCGGCCCTCCAGGTCGCAGACGCCGATGGCATCCGGCGCGCTCTCCACGGCTGCTTCGAGGATGCGCAGGCGTTCGTCGGTCCGGCGCCGGTCGGTGATGTCGTGCCCCACCGCCTGCACCCCGGCAAACTCACCGCGGCTGTCATACAGGGGGGTGACCATCCACGAGACCCAGACGTGCCGACCGTCCTGTGTCTCGTGCTCGCCCTCGACCTGTCGGTAGGGCTCGGGGTCCTCGCGGATGGCCGCGATGGCCTCGGCCAGACTGCGTTCCCCGCGCCTGGCGGAGGGCACGAACAGACCCAGGCCTTCCTCGCCGATCAGCTCGGCCATGGGGTACCCGAAGAAGCTCTCGGTGGAGCTGTTGCAGAAAGTGATGCGGCCCTCGCGATCCAGCCGCACGATGAGGGCGCTGGTGTTCTCGACCAGGTCGCGGTACTGGTGCTCACTGTCCGCCAGTGCCTGCTGGGCCTCGTCTAGCTCGGTGACGTCCAGGACCACGGTCACAACGCCGGTGATCTCGGTACTGCCGGGCGGGCGATAGGGCGCCTTGCGCATCAGGAGACGGTGGAGTGTGCCATCGGGGAACACGTACGAGGTCACATACGAGTGGGGAGCGCCGGTGGTGAGGACCCGCTCGTCGGCGGCCAGGGCCTCGACCCCGATCTCCGGGCTCTGCGCCGTCTCCCGCACCGTCTTGCCGAGCAGACCCTCGGCTGAGGCGCCGAAGGCCTGCCCGTAGTCCTCGCGGAAGGCGGCGTTGACCCAGGCGTAACGACCGTCCCGGGTCGTGAGGAACAGGGGAGCCGGAATGCTATCCAGGATACTGCTCAGCTCGGCCCCCGCGTCGCTGAGCGGCGGGGAACTGTGCGTCTCACCCATGGGGTACCCCTGCGCCCGGAGTGCCCGGCGCGCCGCCCCCCGGTCGGGGCCTACTGGGTCTTCTCATCCTTTTCGTCCTCAACCTCGACCCACACCTTGCCCAGCCCGCCACAGAACGAGCAGCGCACCGTGGCCCAGTCGCGTGGGCCGCGCCCGGCGGCGCGCCGGCATATGTCGCAGCTGCGCCCGCCGCTACGCGTGCACTGCTTCTTGCCCTTGCAGTGCTCACATTCCTGAAGCTGTCTCGCCATGAGTACTCCCTCACTTCCAGTAATCGGCATCCAGTTCCGGCATCGCGGCACCCACTGACTCGCCCCGCCCCAGCGTCTGACGCGCCTGCTGCCAGGGCACGAGTGCCGCGGCCGACTGCAGCCACAGCCGGCCCCGCCCCTGGTCGTTGCGGATGGTCAGCACCTCGGCATGCGGAACGCCGGCCTGCGCCCCGGCTACTGGCGGTCTCGCCGTCGGCGGCGTCTCCGGCGCCGCGGTCAGCGCCCGTCGCGCCGCTGCCAGCATGTCCCGCAGGGCGCCCGGGGCTCCGTCAGTGACCGTTGCTCCCTCCACCGCCGCCCGCAGGGCCACGAACGCCTCCAACGCTGCCCCGGACGGCCCCTCGGCTTCCAGCACCGCCGCCTGCCAGCAGTTCGGCTCGCCGGTGTCGGGCGCGTCGCTGGTCGCTAGGAGGCACAGGCGCTGACGCTCGCCGCCTGGGCTCCGACCGTGCAGCGTGGCCACGACACCGGACGGGTTCTCCCCACCGGCCATCCCGGCCACGGCCGGCGAGACGTTCATCTCGTCCAGAACGACGCTGCCCAGGCGGTTCGCGATGTCCCGGAGCCAGTACAGCGTCAGGAAATCCTGCGGCTTCAGGCGCGCCAGGATCTTGAGATCACTGTCCTTGGCATTCGCCGGATAGCGGTCGCCCTCCTGCCAGCCGAGGTTGCGCAGGACCGGCGTGAAGTCGCGGAAGAGCGGCTGCACCGGCTGGCGCCACCGACACCACATGCGCCCGTCGCTGCTGCTCAGGTCGAGTTGGATGCGCCAGCCCTCGCCGCGCCGCCGCACCTGCCCCTCGATCCGCCAGCCGTCCGGGACCGGCACGCGCAGGCGGTCCTCGACGGGGTCCTGCCACGCGCCCCCGCCGCCGCTGGGGACATCAGCCCACCACGGGCCGCCGCTGAAGGTGCCAAGCACGTGGAGCAGACCGGGCAGGGCGCCAGCGAAGTCCTCGGGGCGGGCCACCAGGGCCGTCAGCAGCCCCTGGTCGCGCTGCACGAAGGAACATGCCACGAGCTGACAGGGCGCCTCCGGAGGGCCCACCTCACCGGCAAGCACTGCAACTCCCTCGTCGGTACGGGCCCGCAGGTCAGCCGCCCGGTCGCCCACCAGGGCGATCTGCGCCAGCAGGTCTCGACCCAGCGCCGCCGGGTCCTGGCCAGCCTGCAACTGGGCCAGGGGCCAGATGAGCGCCATGGCGGCTGGGGCCTCGGACCCCGCCGCGCCGGGCACAGTGATCTCAATATGCCCCTTGACCACCGCCACGGGCCAGTTGGCCGGATGCTCCAGCGTGAATCCCAGGGGTGAGGCGTAGCGCACCATCGCCGCCTGTGGCGGCGGGGTGGGCTTCTGTTCCGGCAGTTGGGGGAGCGGAGCGGCCGGGGTCGGCGCAGGTGCCGCAGTCGGCGTTGGTGCCGGCGGCTGAGGCGGCGTCAGCACCGGCTCCGCCGGCGGCGGGGCAGTCGGCAGGGGTGCTGGCGGCGTCGTCGGTAGCGGAGCCGTAGGGCCTGGCGTGGGGGCCGCCGGCGTCGTCACGGGCTGAGCCTGGGGCCCAACGGGCACCGGTTGTACTGCCACGGCAGTGCCGTTGGCAGGGGGTCTGGGCTCAGGCGCGACCGGAGAAGCGAGTTCGGCCCGCGCCAGCATGTCGCCCAACGCCGGGTCCGTCTCGCCCTCCCCCGGGGCGGTCTGGAGGCCAAAGACGAAGTACCGCTCGCCACCGGCGAAGGCCGCGAACACCGTGCGAACCGTGCGTCCGTCTTCCTGCAGCATCAGCCCCGTGACCAGGAGGCCGTCCTGCCCGCCGCCCGGCTTCACGGGAGTGGCCGAGACGCGGCGGTACGGCAGGCGCTCGAACAGCGCGCTCTCATGGGCCGCCGCCGCCGCCCGCGCCGAGGCCTCGGCCCCGCGCGGAATAGGCCACGACAGCACCTCGACCGGCTCGCCCCGTGGCGGCGTGAGGATGAGCGTCTGGTCGTCAGCCTCGCGCGCTTGCCAGTCCGCCGGCAGGCGCAGACACAGCGCGCCCCCGAAGTAGGACCGGCCCTCGGGAGCGGGAGGGGCCTGTCCGGGAGCGCTTCCGGCGGCGAGCAGGAGCAGCCAGGCGGTGATGAGCAACGGGCAGTTCTTCATTGCAGTCAGCAGTCGGTCCTACGCTTCGGGCGGCGGCTCCAGCGAGGGGCGCCACTTCCCCAGGCCCCGCTCCCGCTCCATGAACGCCTCAATCTCCTCGACATCGCTGGGCTTGTCAATGTCCAGCGCGATCTCGGGGTAGTCCAGAACAATGCCCTGGCACTTGCGGGCGCCGGTGATCGCCTCGATTTGGTGGGCGATGTCGCCGATGTGGTAGCGCAAGAACGGGAAATACCAGCCCAGGAAGAAGCGGAACATGAACGCGATCCCGATGGTCCCGGCCGCGCCCCACAGGTCCTTGCGGTTGCTGAGGAACCGCTCCACGAAGTCCTGGTTCTTGAGCACCAACCGCGGATCGAACAGGATATTGCAGGTGTGCGTGATCCAGCCCTCGCGTAGCGGCAGGAACACCCACAGCCGACGCCCGAAGACGCTCCGGGTGGGCTGGCGTCGCGTCACAGGATAGCACAAATCGGCCTCGGGGTCACATGCCTTCAGGAACGCGCACAACGCCTCGCCGGTCAGCAGGGGCGTATCGGCGGTGGACAGCAGCACCCGCCGGTCGCCCTGCAGGTAGCGGAGGGCTCGCATCAGGTTGTGCCAGATGTCCGGTCCCTCATCAATGATCCCGTCCAGATGCTCGGCGACCGGGTGGTGGACGAAGGCGGCCTTGTCCCCGACGAGCACGATCTTCTGGATCCCCGGCGCCTGCCGCATCGCCGCCACGACGTATTCGACCGCCGCGTGACCGCCGATGGGGATGAGCCCCTTGATGTCGGTCCCGACGTTCTCGGCGAATGACGTCGGAATGCGCCCCCCGGCCAGAACGATGCCGTTGATCAGCTCATGGCCCTCCGGGCTGAACTCACAGGCCGGGGCCGTGCGGTCCAGGCCCAACTCCTCGATGATCTTCTCGGCCTCAGCGTCACGGTCGCCCAGGTAGGTGTGGATGCGCCGCCGCGAGGCGTCAATGAGCAGGTCATCCTCGCCGCGGGGCCGCCGCGAGATGAACACGTGCTCATAGGCCGCGGCCAGCTGGCCGCCGGCGAGCATGACCTGCGCCCCCATGAACGCCCACAGGCCGAAGATGATGACCCAGCCCAGGTTGCCGAACAGTGGCACGACGATGAAGCGTGTGAAGATGGGGGAGATGGCCTGCCAGATCAGGGCTGCGAAGACGGCGCCCACCAGCGCCGCCTGGGCCGCGACCCGCCGCCCCGGCATGAACTTGTACAACAGGAAATAGGCGACCGCCGACAGCCCCACCCCGATGGCGAAAGTGACCAGGCCATGGGGGAGGGGCACCTGCACGTCCAGTTGCGGCAGGTGCCGCATCCAGTGCAGGGCCGCGCCGCGCAGGCTCAGCAACACCACCAGCAGCACGAACAGCAGTCCCGAGGCGATCAGCATGACCAGCGAGATCAGCTTGCGCATGAGGTAGACGCGCAGCGGCCGCCCCGGCCAGATGAAGGCCAGACTGGCCTGCACGATGTCGAACAGGCGCAACCCCGCCCAGACCAGCGCGCCGACGCTGACCAGCCGCGCCACGAGCGTCCCGCTGGCCCCCAGGACCTGGGGCTGGGAGATCATCTGGTCAATCAGCGCCATGATCTGGTCGGCGGCGCTGCCCGCCTGCTCGTGGACGAAAGTGGACAGCGCCCGGTACGACTCCGGGTCAATCATGGCGCTGTGCACGATGTGCTGCAGCAGCGCCGCCAGCAGGATGCCCACCGGCGCCAGGCAGATCAGGCAGTAGAACGCGATGGCCGCCGCCATGAACGGCGTGCCACTGGACAGATAGCGCAGATAGGAGATCTTCAGCACGCGCCACCAGAGCTGGGAGTAGTACCAGCCGTCATGACGCGATGCATTCGGGGCCGAAGGCATGCGTGTAGTTTCCCCGCCGGCTCCCTGTTCCCTTCGCCGCCGCGGGCAGGTCTGCCGCCGACCGTGACGAAGCAGCATCTGAGCCGACCCCACCCGCGAGGCATGGCCATGCCCAAGCTGGACGCGCGCAAGCTCTTCAAGGACGCCTACACAGCCACTGCGGCCCCGAAGCTGGTGCAGACGCCGCCCCTGGCGGCCTCCATGGTGGACGGCCAGGGCGACCCGAACACCGCCCCAGAGTTCCAGGCCGCCGTGGAGATGCTCTACACCCTCTCGTACACCCTCAAGTTCGAGCAGAAGAAGGCCGAACCGGAGCAGGACTACGCCGTCATGCCCCTGGAAGGCCTGTGGTGGGCCGAAGACCTCGAGGACTTCCTGAGCCTGAACAAGGCGAACTGGCTCTGGACGGTCCTGATCGTGCAACCTCCGCGCCTGAACCAGGATGAGTTCGCGGCGCTCTGTGAGCGCGCCGCCGCGAAGAAGGACCTGCCCTTCGAGCGGGTGCGTCTGGCCGAGCTCGACGAGGGCCTCTGCGCGCAGGTCATGCACGTGGGGCCCTTCGCCGAGGAGGGGCCGGTCATCCAGCGGCTCCATGACTTCATTGCCGCCCAGGGCCATGCACCGGTCGGCAAGCACCACGAGATCTACCTGAGCGACCCGCGCCGGGTGCCGGAGGAGAAGTGGAAGACGATCCTCCGGCAGCCCTGCCGCTGAGGCGTCTGTCCCCGGCGGGGTCTGTCCCCGAAGGGCGGCGCAGCCGCCCGCAGGGGGCTGACCCCGCCAACACATGCGGACACATTCGGAGGCTCCCATGCGCACCCTCATGCCGCTGCTGATGCTCGCTCTCGCCGCTGCCGCCTCGGCGGCCACTCTCACGACATCGGACGGCCTCGCGCTGGATCTGTCGGCCCAGGGCCGCGTCACCGCGGCCCGGATGGGGAAGACCGCCCTTCCACTCAAGGGCGAGGGCGGCTTCTCCGTCTGCGACTTCGCCATCAAGCCGGAACTGGTCAGCCTGGTGCCCAACGGCGGGTTCGAGGAGGGCACGAAGGGCTGGAGCCTGGGCAAGGGCCAGAGCCTGGACACCACCATGGCCCATTCCGGCACGGCCTCGGCGAAGCTGGAAGTTCCCGGCCCCGAGCCGGCCAAGTCCAACCTGGAAGTCGTCGTCCCCGTGAAGCCGAACACGACCTATGTCGCCGAGCTGTGGGTGCGACGGCACGGGGTCGGCGTGTGCGGGGCGTACGTCTCCGAGCGCGATGACGCCAACAAGCTCACCGGCCCGGTCACGCAGATGGGCGTGGGCATCCCCAAACAGGACGATACCTGGCTACAGCTCAAGTGGAAGCTGACGACCCAGCCGGCTACGACCAAGCTGTCCTTCCGGGGCGACATCTACAACTCCACGGGCACCCTGTGGATCGACGACTTCCTGCTGGCCGAGGCCAATGAGGGCAAGTACACGCCTGTCCCGGGCAGGGTGACCACCGCGGGCAACGTCGCGAACTTCGCGGGGAGCCTTGCCGACGCGGGGCTGGAGGTCCAGGCGAGGCTGACCGGCGACAAGGAATGCCTGCGGGTGGAAGGCGTACTGCAGGACACCACCGGCCGCGACCGCGCGATCGGCCTGCGGTTCAGCCTGCCTCTGGACGCGGCAGGCTGGACCTGGTGGGATGACGCCGGTGACCGGCGGGAGATCAAGCCGGCGACCATCTACCGCAACACATACAACTGCGTCTCGGGCACAGGGGAGTGCTCGATCTACCCCTGGTCGGCGGTCAGCGCCCCCTCCCAGAGCGGGGTGTCGCCGCAGGCGACGAGGACCCCGCCGCCCGGCCTGTCCCTGGCCCTCCCGCTCTCGCAGGGCCCCCGCGTGTTCATCATCCAGCACGACCAGGGCGCCACGGACCTGTCCCTGACCTTCTTCTTCGGCTTGAGCAAGCTGGCCGGGACCAACCCCGGCAAAGCCCCGTTCTCCTTTGTCCTCTACGGCCACGACGGGACCTGGGGGATGCGCTCGGCTATGGAGCGCTACTACCGGCTCTTCCCCGAGAGCTTCGTCAAGCGCCCGACGTTTGAGGGCTACCTCAACTACGCCAACCTCGAGACCTTCAACCCCACCGACCACACCTTGCGCATCAGCCGGTCCTCGCTTGACGACTATGGCGACTTCGGTGAGGGATACAAGTTCGTCTCCCATGTACACGGTTGCTACGACTACCGGCAGATCCCCTGGCCCAGCCCCAAGATGATGACCGACGACGAGGTGCTGGCCGAGCTGCAGAAGATGGTCGCCGCCGAGGGGGACAAGGGCCGCGGCTATGTGCCCACCGCTGAGACGATCAAGAAGATCTGTCGGGGGCCGGACGGGCAGCTCCTGTACATCGGCGACACGAAGTACTGGCGCGCCCAGGAGGGGTACAACCACACCGACCAGCCGGGCTGGGGTCTGAACTTCCGCGTCAACGAGGACCCGGGCGTCTCGCCCTACCTGACGAACGTCTCCCGTGACCGGGCGAAGGCCTTCAGTGAAGCCAATCCCCGGCCATGGTGCGGGACGTTCACTGCTGACGCCATCGAGGGCTACATGTCCAACACCTCAGCCCTGGACTACAGCCCCGAGCACCTCAAGACGACTCTGGCGCCGCTGACCTTCGGCAAAGACACGCTTCGTCCGGCGCTGGTCAACACCATCTGGGACTTCCTGAGCCGGGCCTGGTGGCCAGTCACCAACGAGTTCAAGATCGCCACCTACGGCAACGCGAACTGCTATGAACAGGCCTTCACGCTGCCGTACTGCGATGTGCCGATGACCGAGGGGAGCTGGGACCCGCGCCGCCCGGCGCGCCTGGACCGGTACCTGCGCGGCATGGCCCACCACAAGATCTGGCGCTACTGGCACGCCTGGGACGAGGGCGGCGGCTACGGCGACAAGGACCCCAAGAACGTCATCGGACAGATGAACCGGGGTCTGGCCTCGGGCATCTACCCCTCCGTCTACTGCGTGGAGGAGAGCACGGGCAACCTGGAGCAGTACCGCGCACTGTTCCGCCAGCACATCCCGGCGCTGGAGGAACTGAACTACGCCGGCTGGGAGCCCGTGCCGTATGCCTCGGCCGGGGAGGCCCTCGCCGTCGAACGCTTCGGCAGCGTCGCCGCCGGGGAGCTACATTTCACCCTCCGCAACTGGGGTGACCAGCCCGCCGAGGGGACGCTGCAGCTCGACCGCCCCGGCCTCGGCCTCCCGGCGAGCGCGGCACTGCTGTACCTGGACATCGTGCCAGGCACGGCGACCTTCCAGCCCCTGCCGGCGGCCGGCCTGCCGGTGAAGCTGGCCCCGGGTGAGACGATGGCCCTGTGGGTCGGCACCAAGCCCCAGGCCATCCAGCATGGCTTCCGGCTGGCGGGCAGGACGCTGGAGAAGCTGGAGCGCCTCTTTAGCACCGAGATGGACGACAACGCGAAGGCCCTGTGGCAGCAGGCCCTGGGTCTGGCGCAACAGGGCGCCAAGAGCGACGGCCAGCAGGCCCTGATCCTCGCCGAGGGTCTCCAGAACGCCCTCGGGAACCTGCAGGATGGCGTGAAGACCAAGGCGCCGGTGGACCTGGCGAAGCTCATCTACCGCGCCCGGGTCTACACGAGCATGGCGCCGGCGGCGGAACTGGGCGCCTCGCTGACGGCCCCGCGCGTCGTGCCGAACGCCCCCCGCGGGGGCACGGTACAGGTGCAGGCGAAGCTCACCTCGCCGACCGACACGGCGCCCGAAGGCTCTGTCCTGTCGCCCTGGGATGACCTCCGCAACCAGAGCCGCTGGGGAGTGGCCTTGCCGGCGCAACTGCTCGTCCCGGCTGAGCCGCCCCGTCGCCTGCTGCCCTATCTGCTGGCAGCCCGAGGGGCAGCGAAGGGGACGCAGTTCCAGCTCTTCGCCCCCGTGGACGTGGTTCCCGGGACCCCGGTCACGCTCACCGTCCAGCCCCGCCGCGCCTTCCGGGGGCAGGACCGCAACCTGGCGTTCACCGTCACGAATGCGCTCAACGAGGCCGGCACGGTCAAGGTGAAGCTGACTGCACCCGCCAAGACCAGCCTGCAGCCGGCGGAGTTCACCGTGCAGCTACCCGCGCGGGGCAGTGTGGTCCAGCCGGTGACGATGAAGCTGGACCCCCTGGCCCGCCTAGGCGAAGCGCGCCTCGGCTACACGGTCACCGGCGACAAGCCCCAGTTCAGCACCGTCGGCAGCCTGGACCTCACCATTAGCGACCCGGTGCCGCAGTTGCCGGTCCAGCAGACCGCGACGCCGCCTACCATAGACGGGAAGCTCGCGGAGACCCTGTGGCAGCAGGCCCCGCTGATCCCCGAGTTGAGGCTCCTCGCCGACGGGAGCGCGGCCACGGAGAAGACAGCCGTGTGGATGGGGTATGACAGGCAGGGCATCTACGTGGCGCTGCGTTGCCGGGAGTCGCAGATGAGTAAGCTGGTGGCCAAGTACAGCCAGCGGGGCGATCCGCTGTACCTGGACGACGATGTGGAGCTGTTCATCATGCCCTCGGAGCTGTCGCGGGTCTACCAGTTCGCCATCAACGCCCTGGGAACGCAGAGCGACAACTTCGGGAACAAGGCCGACTGGAAGGCGGCAGCCCAGCGAGCAGCGGACGAGTGGACCCTGGAGGTCTTCATCCCCTTCGCGGCGCTGGGCCTGACGGGGCCGCCTGCCGGCGGCCTGGGGTGGGGCATGCAGTTCGGCCGCCAGCAGAAGGCGAAGCGTGAGACGACCTCGTGGACGCCCGGAGCGTCCTTCATCAGCAAGGAGAGCCTGGGCGAGGTCGTGTTCCGGTGACGCTTGTAGGGCGGGGGCTTGTACCCCGCCCCGCATGGCACGATGCGAACGGCTGGGCGGGGTACAAGCCCCCTGAGACCGCAAGCGGTCTCTACGCCCTACAGCGACAGGGAGCACCGGGAGCCTGTCGCCGCCTCACATGGCAGTTCCCATGCGGCAACCGACGGAATATACTGTCAGAGGGGTACGTCTATTCTGCTAATGGCACAAGCCCGATGATGAATGCGGATGCGGCGCTGGTACAGCGGGCGCGGCAGGGCGACACACAGGCCTTCGCAGCGCTGTATGCCAGACACCAGCGAACCATATACAGCCTCATCAGGCATCTGACCGCCGACTCGGAGGCGGCGGCCGATCTCACGCAGGAGACTTTTGTGAAAGCGTGGCACGGCCTGCCGCGCTTGCGGGCCGAAGTGGCGTTCGGGGGCTGGTTGCGCATCATCGCCACCAACCTCGTGCGGGATCGGAGCCGCCGTCGCAAGCCTGAGATCTTGATGACCGACAGCGCCAATGACGAGGGGGTCGTACCGGAAGCCGCTGACGGTGACCCGCCCATGGCCGAACAGTACATCCTGAGCCAGGAGCAACGCACCATCCGCCAGGCGGTGAGCCGTCTGCCCGAGCCGCAGCGCCTGGTCGTCGTGATGCACCATTTTGAGGACAGGCCTGTCGCCGAGATCGCGACGGAGTTGGGGATCCCGCTGGGGACGGTGCTGTCGAGACTGGCGCGAGGGCGTGAAGCCTTGAGGCGGCGCCTGGGCGCCGCAGTCGAAGCTTGAGCCAACGCACAGAAACGTGATGAACATGAGATGCCGAATGAACCGAAAGCTGGCCGACTACCAGGTGGGCCTGCTGAGTCCGTATGAGCGTGCCCAGGTGGCCCATCACCTGGCGAGTTGCGCTGCGTGCCGCGCCGAGCTGGCGGCCCTGGAGCGGACCGTGTCGTTGCTGCGGCCGATGCCGACGGCCGATGCCCCGCCGCAGGTGTGGGCACACGTGGCGCAGCAACTGACGCCGCGACATGCTGTCCGCCGCGCTGTCGCGCCCCAGCGGCGGTACTGGGTGCCGGCCCTGGCCGCCGCCGTGCTGCTGCTGGTTGTGGGCCTGGCCGTCGTGCTGCCGCTGGTCCAGGGCCACGGGGTGGGCGTGCCGTCGCAGGTCGCCTATGCCGACCTGCAGGTGGCTGCCTCCTGGCACACGCCCCTGGCCGACAAGGCGGCCCTGGGGCTGGTGTTGATAGCCGATGAGGACACAGACCCCTTGCCGGGGGTTCAGGAGACTGTGGACTGACGTGCGTCTGTCACGCTGGTGGCTGCTGGGCTTGGCGCTGGTGACCCTGGCCGGCTGTGAGCGGAAGCTCACGCCAGACCAGGGCCATCGCGTGTTGCAGCGGGTGCAGCAGGCCCGCCGCACGCTGTGCTTGCAGGGCAAGCTTATCACCTATGTGCGCGTGCCCGATCAGGAACTCAGGGCGGATGGCGAGATGTACCGGGGCCCCGGTGTCATCCGCCTGAAGTACACCTCGGGGCGCTTTGCGGGCTGGCAGATCATCGAGCAGGATGGCCTGGTCTGGCGGGTCGGCCCCGACGGCAGGCCGAGTCCATCGCCCATCGGCCCGGAGGCGGGCCTCAGCCTGCCCGCGGAGGGTGATCTGGACGTGTCCTACCTGGGGCTGACCCGCGTCGCCGGACGCTGGGCGCGACGGTACGTGGTGTACCCCCGGGGGGGGCAACTGGCGCGGCTGGTCGTCGCCGTGGACGCCGGGACCTCGTACCCCTTGCGGATGCAGCGGTATGGCCCGGCCGGCCGGCTTGTGTCCGAGACGACCTACCGCGACATCCGCTATAATGTCGCTCCGCCGCCCAAGGTAGCGCCCCCGCCTGTTGCCGAGCAGCACCGCCCGGGCGACCGTCTGTCCCGTGGCACACAGAAGACCGAGAAGGAGCTCGTCAAGCTGCTGGGCGGGCCGCTGCTGAAGCCGAGCTACATCCCCCGCGGCCTGCAACTGCGGGGCTTCTACTCCCGTGAGACGCGCCGTGGCACGCTGGCGGAGATCCGCTACTCGGATGGCCTGCGTACGCTGGTTGTGGCACAGATGAAGGCGCCGGCCCGGCGCCCGGGGGCTCAGCCGAACGGCCGGAGAGCGGGTAGCCGCGACGGCAGGCAGCCGCCACCGTCGGCCGCGCCACGCCCGCCGGGTGGCGCTGAAGGCCGGCGAGGCGGCTGGTGGCAGCGCTTTGGCGGGGGAGGGGGCCAGGGAGGCGCTAACGGTAGCCGAGAGGCTAGCCACGGCGGCCGCAACATGCTGCACGAGCGGCGTGGCGACCGTGTCGTCATCGTCAGCGGCGATGTGGGCGCCGACGAGGTGCGCAAGGTTCTCGACAGCGTGCCCTACCCGGCCGGCCAGAAGCCCGGGACGAAGTTCTGACACGCCGACAGAGCAGCCGCGCTCCCACGGCCTCAGGCAGGCCTCCTCCCTCCGGGCGGCGAACTTCCCCGCATTGCTTCATGACAGAGGTGTCACCGTGAGCGATGCAGCCTGCAGTTCCCCCGATGACAAGTGCGTGGTGTGTTTCGGCGATTCCGTCACCCAGGGCGTGCCCATCGTGGCCCCGGACGACACGTTCGTGGCCCTGCTTGGGCGTCGCCTGGACATGCGCTACCAGCCCGACTTCGGCGTGCGCACGGTCAATGCCGGCGTGGGCGGCGAGAACACCCGGGAGGGCCTGGCGCGGATCGAGCGCGATGTGTTCGCCCACCAGCCGGTCCTCGTCACCGTCGAGTTCGGCCTCAATGACATCCGCTGGGAGCCGGCGAAGACGGTGAGTGAGGAGCAGTTCGCCACCAACCTGCGCGAGATGCACCGGCGCATCACCGACACCGGCGCCGGTGTCATCCTCATGACCCCGAACCCCATTGTGGGTCTGTACCACGTCTACTCCCATGGTCTGGACTACTACGACCGGTGGGGCGGCTGCGACGGCCTCAACGCCATCTATGCGGAGATCATCCGCCAGGTTGCGGCGGAACTGGCGGTCCCGCTATGCGACATCTATGCGGCTTTTGTGAAAGAAGCGGTTAGATCGGAGTTCCGTGGGGAAACATTTGACTATCGTGATTTGTCAGTACTGAGCAGGTACATTAGCTCGCAGGATGGCGTACACCCCACTGCCGCCGGCCAGGAACTCATTGCCGGCGAGCTGTACGGGACGATTGTGTCGCATGACCTGCTCGCCGCATGTGACTGACCGCCGTCTGAATCGAGCTGCCGCCGGTCGTTCCCGTAGCACCTGCGCGTGGCTGTGCCCCGCCCTTGACCGTGACGCCGAGGGGCGGAAGGAGCAGGCTGACGAGCCTGCCCCATACCAGAGGTGGGATGCGTATGGTCCCGACGGCTGTTGTCAAGGCAGAGCCGACCCTCACAGCCAGTGACGTCGCCGTCCGCGCCGAGGACATGTACCTGGTCCACGCGGCCCAGGAAGGCAGTGCTGACGCCTTCAGCGCCCTGGTGGACAAGTACCACAGCAAGGTGTTCGGCATCGTCTACCGCATGTGCGGCCCGGTCGAGGCGGACGACCTGACCCAGGACATCTTCCTCCGTGCCCTGACTGCGCTGCGCAAGTTCCAGTTCCAGGGCGAATCCAGCTACCGGACCTGGCTGTACCGCATCGCCGTCAACGCCTGCATCAATGAACTGCGGCGGCGGAAGCGGCGCTTCCAGATTGAGGGGCCGTCCCTGGACGAGTTGGTTGAGACGAACAGCGGGTTGATGGAGCGCAGCATCCCGGACTTCTCGCGTATGCCCCACGAGATTGCGGAGCGGCGGGAGCTGCAGGAGTTGGTGCAGGCCGTCGTGCAGACGCTCTCACCCCATCACCGAGCCGTCATCGCACTCATTGATCTCGAGGGCGTCGAATACGAGGAGGCAGCCCGCATCATCGGCTGCCCCCTGGGGACGCTCAAGTCGCGCCTGGCGCGCGCCCGGCAGGCCTTCGGACGCCGCCTCAAGCGCCACATGGAACGCCCACCGGCCTAACGTCACTGGCTCCCGATCGCTCTATGCTGCCCTGCGAAGAAGTGCGCAAACTGGCCGAAGAGTACGTCAGCGAGACGCTGGAAGCGCCGCAGCGCGCCGAGGTGGCTCGCCATCTGCGTGTCTGCCAGTCGTGCCACCGCATGATGGAGGAGGCCCGCCTGGCGCGGCGGGTGTTGGATGAGGCGAGTGCCCCGCCGCCCCCGCCGAAGCTGGCTGAGCGCATCAAGGCGGCCGGGCGCCTGCGTCTGAACCATCGCCCCCGCCCGTTGCACGAACGCGCCCTCGGTTCGCCCGCCTTCCTGGCCACCTGCGCCAGCCTGCTGTGCGGCGCCATCATCTGCCTGGTTGCCATCGCGAAGGTGGCCTACGTGCAGCCCGGGGCTGAGCCCCCCGCCCCGACGGTCACGGTAGTGGAGTCCTTCCGCCTCCCCGCCCGTGAAGTGCCGAGGGTGGCAGTCAGGAACGCGATCAGACCCTCCGTACGGACGGCGCGCGGCCCGGTGGAGCGGCGCCGGTCGTTCTCTCTGGTCAGCGTCCCGTATCGGCAAGCTGTCCGGACCAGACCCGTCGGGACGATGCCCGCCTCGACGCGGGTGTCGCGCGCGTCCATGGCCACGGTCAAACCGACGCCGGCCATGAGCCTGTCGCCGCACCTCCCGGCTCCGACCGTCACGTTGGCCGGGGTCCGCATCTCGCGGCCGGACGCGGTGACCGGCACGCCGGGCGCTGAACCGGCAGGGCGCGAGCGTGACGAGCGCCTCGACCTGGCGCCTGCGGCCCTCGATGCCCCGGCGCGCACCGACTTCACCAGCGCCCGACAGTAACTCCTCGTCGTCCACCACGTCTGTGCAGGCCCGGAAGGGCTTTGCCGTCCTCCTGTCGAACCCCTTGACCACTATGTCTGAGACGATGAGAGCCGTGGTGTTGCACGGCCCGGGCGATCTCGGGGTGGAAGACGTGCCCGTGCCGGAACCGACCGACGAGCAGTGGCTCGTCCGGGTGGCCGCTTGTGGCATCTGTGGCAGCGATCTGCGCTACTTTGCGGGGGAGAACCCCTGGGCCAAGCACACGCTCGGCCGTGAAGAGCCGAACCCGCCCGACATGGTCCTCGGCCACGAAATCGGCGGGGAGATCGACCCGCTGGGGCGCCATCACTGGCGTCCGGTGGGGGTGCTCGCGTTCCGCGCGTGCGGCCTGTGCGCCTCATGCCGCCGGGGCGACCACCAGCTTTGCGCCAAGACGGCGCACCTGGGCCATGGGGCCGGCTGGGAGGGCCAGAACGCCGGTGGCATGGCTGAGTGGTGCCCCGTGTGGAAGGACCACTGCCGTCCGCTGCCCGAGAACACTGACGCGGAGGCGGCGACCTTCGCCGACGGCCTGGCGGTCGCCGTGCACGCGGTCCGGCGCGCGGCCCTGCACCCGGTGAGTTCCGTCGTCGTCCTCGGCGCCGGGCCCATCGGGCTGCTCATCGCGCAGACCGCGCGGGCCCTGGGCGCCGGTCGGGTGGCGGTCACGGATGTCTACGACGCGCCGCTGGACTGCGCGCACGAACTGGGACTGGCCGCGGTCAGGGTAGGGGAGATGGAGGAGCAGGAAGCCCTCGCGGAACTGCGGGGCTTCGGCGGGGAGGAGCTGCTGACGGTGTTCGACACCACGGGCGACAAGGGCGCGCAGAAGCTGGGCCTGCACCTGCTGCAGCCGGGGGGCAGCCTCCTGCTCATGGCCGGCGTGGCGAAGGGGTTGGCCGTCTCGACGCGCGACCTCGCCGGCGAACGCCGCATGATGACCTGCAGCAACCACCAGTATGCGGACTTCGATATCGCGCTGGAGCTGCTGGCGCGGGGGCTGGTGCAGGTCAAGCCGATGGTCACGCACCGTTTCCCGCTGGAGGAAGCCGCCGAAGCCTTCCGCGTGGCGGCCGACAAGGTGAACACGGGGGCGCTGAAGGTCATTCTGACCGTCGGGGGATAGGGGGCAGCGCGGGTCGCGGGGGGGGGGG
>JAJFUB010000091.1 GCA_021372615.1 bacterium
CGCGATCCACACGCCACGCCAATCGGGAGAATGTGACCATGCCTCGCACCCTCGTGGCCCTCAGCCTCCTCGCCCTCACCACCCTTACGGCCGCCGTCCACGCCCGCGACGTCCTCGTCCTGGACGCTACGAAGCCTGCGACGACGATCGTCCTGGCCGCCAACGCCACCACCGCTGCCCAGTACGGCGCCCTGGAACTGCAGGTCCATCTGGAGAAGATCACGGGGGTGAAGCCGGCGGTCGTGCGCGAAGGCGTCCCACCCCCTACCCCCTCCGGCGGTCGCGAGCGAGCGCAGAAGGGAGGGGGAACGGCTATCGCCCTCGGCAACACCGCCCTCGGCAAGTCCCTCGGCTTCCCCGTGGACCAGCTCCAGCCCTGGGAGTTCCTTATCGGTGAGAAGAACGGCGTCATCGTCCTCGCCGGCGGGGATGCCCCCGTCACCGACGAGGCGAAGTGGGAGAGCCTCAACCACCTCTTCAACGGCGAGCCCAACGGCTCGGCGCTGGCGGTCTTCGAGTTTCTCGAGCAGTGCTGCGGGGTGCACTGGTACCTGCCCTCGGAGGCGGGGATGGTGTACCCGCAGACGAAGCGGCTGGTGGCGAAGATGGGCCAGACCATCCGCCGCCGCACCGACTTCCGCTCCAGTTCGTTCTACCCATACCAGGTCAGCAAGAGCATGTTCTGCCGCCCGATGCGGCCGGACCTGACCGGCCAGGATGTGCCGGACGACGAGAGCGAGCGCTGGCGGCGCGGCCTGTACCGCATCCCCATCAAGCTGTCCGACATGCTCCCCGTCGTCGAGGTCCAGCGCTGGCTGCTACGCAACAAGGTCGGCGGCGAACGCTATGGCCCGAACCACAGCTTCGGCAACTGGCTGCAGCGGTTCGGCAAGGACCACCCGGACTGGTTCTCGTACAAGTCCGCCGACAAGATCGCCGACCTCATGGCCAAGCGCCCGAACGACCTCTCGAACGCCTTCCATGAGACCGGCAACCCGTGCCTGACTGCCCCCGGCGTCTTTGAGCAGCAGATGGCCGACGCGCGCGACCACTTCGACAGCCAGGCCAGGGGCGCCAAGCCCGGCGCGGCGTACTTCGGCACCGCCGGCCGCTTCTTCGGCATCGTGCTCAACGACAACTACGCCATGTGCCAGTGCGAGGCGTGCCGGGCACAGTACAACCGGCCGGTCGCGGACACGCCGATGTGGGGCGGGGCCGACGGCTCGGTCAGCTTCTACCTGTGGGACTTCGTCAACCGCTGCGCCCGCGAGCTGCGCAAGACCCACCCCGACAAGTGGATCGCCGGCATCGCCTACCACAACTACATGCCGCCGCCCAAGGACTTCACGCTCGAGCCCAACGTCGCCGTGACCGTCTGCACGTACCTGGGCAACTGGACCGCCGAGCTGCGCGAGACCGCCTACAAGCTCATCCGCGCCTACCGCGACCAGGCCAAGTGCCAGTGGATCGGCACCTGGGAGTACTCGTGCTACAGCGCCATGCGGGGCTGGCAGCCCGGGTTCCCGCGGGTGGCCCCGAAGCTACTGGGTGAAGACGTGAAGAAGCTGTACCAGATGGGCGTCGTCGCGGAGTTCAACGAGGGCGAGGACCGCTACGGCTTCGAGGACGCCAAGAACAGCTGGGCCGTGTGGTCCAACCCCATCTGGCTGTACCTGAACTACTGGGTCCGCATGAAGATGTACGACGACACGAGCCGGGATGTCGGCAAGCTGCTCGCCGACCACTACCGGCTCTTCTACGGCCCCGCCGCCACACCAATCAGCCGCTTCTGGACGCGCATCGAGGACCGCGTCACTGACCCGAAGCTGCGCGGTCCGGACACCTTCACCAACGAACGCTCCTGGAACGGCGCCGTGGACTGGGAGATCCTCTTCCCGCCGGCCGTGCTGCAGGAGTTGCGGGGGTACGTGGTGGAAGCGACTAGGCTCGCGACCGAGGAGCCCTACAAGACGCGCGTGACGTGGGTGCGCGAGGGCTTCCTGGAGCACGTCGAGACCGAGGCCCGCATATACGCCGAGCAGAAGAAGCAGCAGCCCGTGGCCGGCATCTCCCAGACGATGTCCTACGCAGCCCCACAGCCCCCCGCCCTTGACGGCCGGGGTGATGACCCCTGCTGGGCCGCCGCCCCGGTCGGCGTGATGAACGACTGGAAGTCGGGCAAGGCGCCACAGGCCGGGACGACCTTCCGCTTCGCCCACGACGCCGCGAACCTGTACCTGCTGGTGCGCTGCGCCGAGCCGCAGGTCACCAAGCTCAAGGCCGAATGCACGACCCACGATGAGGACGTGTTCTGCGATGACTGCATCGAGCTGCACGTCACCGGTGTGGCCGACCAGTCACGCACCTACCAGATCATCGTCAACAGCAAGGGTGTCGTCGAGGACCTCGACTACCAGCGCAACGAAGGCGGCGCGATGATCGCCTCGAAGGCCTGGAACTGCCAGGGCCTCAAGGCCGCAGCGCAGACCGACGCGGGCGGCTACACGGTCGAGTTGTCCGTGCCGCTGTCCGAGATCGGCTGCACGGTCGCCCCCGGCGTGCGGATCACAGGCAACGTCTGCCGCGAGCGCTATGCCGGTCAGCAGGGAACGCAGGGCGCCGAACTGCAGTCCTGGTCCGTCACCCCGGAGGGCTTCAACGACGCCAAACGTTTCGGGCAGATCCTGCTCACCGGTGGCGACGGCTTCCACGCCTTCTGCTCCGGCGACAAGCCCCCGGCACCCGTGCTGTATCGCGTGTACAAGAACAGCCCCGACTGGAAGAGCACCCCGGAGGCGATCAGTGTCACGCCGATGGGCGACTTCGCCCGCTATGCGATGAATGTCGCCCCCGAGGCGGAGCTGAGCGGCATCAAGGCCGCCACAGGCTTCAAGTGTGATCCGCCGGTGTCGGTGGCCGACTACCCGTACTTCGAGATCCGCTACCGCAAGCCATCCCGCGAGGTCTTCCTGCAGCTTGTGTACAATTACTTGGCTGCGGACGGCAGCAAGCAGTTCAACTGGTTCATCTTCTCGCCCACTGGCACGGCACAGCTAGCGCCCACCACGTACATCTGGAAGCCGGGCCTCGGCGGCGACCCCGGCAAGCCCGCGCCGGCACAGATCACGGCCCTGACGCTGTACGGCGTGATCTACGGCACCAAGACACCGCCGGACTGCACCTTCGACCTGTACTGGGTGCGGCAGTGCAAGCAGACCATGCAGGGCGAACAGCCCAAACTCACGACTTCAGAGGCCATGTAACGCCGTGCCGCAAAGGAGCACCATGCTGACTGCACAGGACGTCAAGGATTTCGCGAAGCAAGCCGGGGCCGATCTCGTCGGCATCGGCTCGCTGGACCGCTTCGAGGGGGCCCCGCCCGAGATGGACCCCCGGTTCATCTTCCCCGACGCCAGGGCCCTCATCGGCCTGGCCTTCCGCATCCCGCGCGGCTACCTGCGCGGCATCGAGGAGGGCACGCACTTCTACCAGTACCCGGCGATGGGCTACGCCAACATCAACGAGGTCTATGGGCCCGTCGTGCTGCACGAGCTGGCCTGCTTCCTGGAGGACCATCGCTACGAGGCCTGCGTCTTCCGCAACACCGGCGCGCGGCAGGTCGTGTCGGACATGACCGGCGGCCAGGACACGGCCGACCACGGGCGCTCCCTGCGCTTCTCCGAGCCCGTTGCGCCGGGCCGCCCGGCCCCGGATGTCATGTTCCACTTCCGCATCGCCGCCTTCATCTGCGGCCTGGGCGAGATCGGCTACTCCAAGGTGTTCCTCACCCCGGAGTTCGGCCCGCGCCAGCGCTTCGCGTTCATGCTCACCGACGCCCCGCTGGAGCCGGACCCACTCTATGAGGGCGGTCTGTGTGACCGCTGCCAGTCCTGCGTGCGGGAATGCCCCGTGGACGCCATCAGCGGCACCGAGCAGGTGAAGGTCACGGTCGCCGGCCGCGAACTGGCGTGGGGCAAGCTCGCCGAGTGGCAGTGCTTCCACGGCTACATGGGCAGCAACAAGGAGACCAATCCGTTCCTGCCGCGCGATGCCTTCGCCGAACTGCCCGATGGCGACGCGATCTTGCGCGGCGAGAAGGCCCTCACGCCGGCCGAGACGCTGCAGGTGCAGGGCCTCCTGCGGCGGTACTACGGCAGCGCCTCGGGCTACAACTCGGCCCTGTGCGGCGGGCGCGGCTGCCTGCGCGCCTGCATGGTGCATCTCGAGCAGCGCGGGGCCCTGACGCGCGACTTCGAGTCGCCCTTCCGCAAGCGCCCCCCGTGGCGCCTGTAGGGCGAGAGACGC
The DNA here is from genome assembly GCA_021372615.1 of bacterium. NCBI lineage: Bacteria > bacterium. The sequence continues at coordinate 4,306 of JAJFUB010000091.1, forward strand.
CCCACATTGACCAGTAGCGCGGGCGGCTCGCCCGCGCAATGCCATAGGCGGGCGAGCTGCCCGCCCTACTGACGGAGGCTAACGTGACCCGCTACATCGCCGCGTACGACACCGAGCACATTGATCTGTGCCTGCCCGCCGCTGAGCAGCTTGTGGCCCTGCACCGCAAGCACGAGGTGCCGGCCACCTTCTTCATCGTCGGCAAGCTGCTGGAGAAGCACGGCCCGGCCTTCCGCAAGCTGCTGGACGACCCGCTCTTCGATGTGGAGAGCCACTCGTATTCCCACCGGATGTTGCGCACCAGCCCCCAGCACGGTCCGGGCATCAGCCTCGAGGAGATGGAGTTCGAGGTGGCCGAGGGCAAGCGTCTGGTGGATGAGGTCTTCGAGTGCAACAGCATCGGCTTCCGGCCTGGCTGCGGCTTCGAGAACGGCTTCACCGGCGCGCCGGACCGCCTGGAGATGTTCCGCCGCCACGGGATCCAGTTCATCAGCGCCGACCTGCGCGGCCCGCTGGGCACCATCCCCAACGACATGGCCCAGCCGTACACCTACGAGGCCGATGGCTACGGGGACATCACCGAGATCCCCGGCCACGGCTGGCATGACAACGTACTGAAAGCCTGGACCGCCCACGCCACGTACTTCCCGCCGGTCTACGACTTCGCGCTGCCGACGCGGGCGCCGAAGACCGTGGTCGAGCTCTTCGCCCAGGAGGGCCGCTGGCTGGAGCACGCCTGCGAGACAGAGCTGGACTTCGTGTCGCTGGTGCAGCACCCGTCCTCGATCGCCCGCTTCGGCGCCGGCGTGGACCCGATCGAGTTGCTGCTCGTGCGGGCCAAGCAGCTCGGGATGACGTTCACGACGTATGCGGGGTACTACGAGGAGTTGCGCGCCGGGGCGTAGGGTGACCGCGAGCGAAGGGGTGTCGCCCCTCCGGGGCTCTTGGCGGAGGGGAGGAGGGGGCACCGGAGTGACGGGGGCTTCCGCCCCCGCCTATCATGAGCCGCGCCTCCGGCGCTCAAGGATCAACGGCCGCTAACGTCGCATCGAGGCCATCGCGACCGTGTCGTCTCACCGAGGCCGCCGCGACTGCGTCGTCTCAGCAAGGCCGTTGTGACCGCGCCGCTGTGCCGAGTCCGCCGCGGCTGTTGCGGCGCCGCCGCCATGGCGAGGCTGTCGCGGCGGGGCCGTCGCCGTGAGGCCCGGAGGGCCGACTCAATCTAGGCGGGGGCGGAAGCCCCCGTCACGCGGCGCCACTCCCCTCTCCCTCCCGGGCACGAGCCCCGGAGGGGCGACTCATGGAGGCCACATGACCCGCACCCTTGCCGCCCTCACCCTCCTCGCCACGCTACCCGCCTGCGCGCAGGACGCCGACGCGCTCCTGAAGGCGATGAGCGACTTCAACGCCGTGCAGATCGTGTACCGCGGCGGCGTCCCGCACACCGACAAGAACGGCAACCGCCTCATGGCCTACGACCCCCAGAAGTCCTTCTTCCAGGTCGGCGTGTGGGGCAATCCGTACGGCGAGATCTACGGGGTCAAATATGACCTCAGGGTGCTCACCGACGCGGGCTTCAACACGATGTGGCCGTGGCGGATGCGCAGCATCGAGGACCAACTCAGCAAGGGCCGGGACGCGGGACTGCAGGTCGTCATCATGAACCCGATCAAGCCCGAGGAGGCGGCCCAGTTCAAGGACCACCCCGCGTGGCTGGGTAACGTGTGGCGCGACGAGCCGACCGGGTCATTCTGGGGCAAGGACATGGAGGGGAAGTACCAGGAGTTCCTGGCCTACAAGCAGCAGATCAACGCCGCCGCGCCCGGGCGCGTGGTGTTCATCAACGACGTCCCGTGGGTAACCGCCCCGGCGACGACGTGGTGGGCCAAGTGGAACACCGCCGGCGACGTCTCGTGCCACGACAACTACCCGATCCTCGCCCGCAAGCATCGCTCACCGACCATCAGCGACGAAGGCTCGCGCAGCGGCATCCCCACCACCGTCTCCCTGGCCGCCGGGGTGAACAAGGAGCAGAAGCCCGTGTGGCTGATCGTCGGCGCTTTCAGCCAGCGCTCCCACGGCGCCTTCCCCTTCCGCTTCGCCACGCCGATGGAGCTGCGCGCGCAGGTGTACGCCGGCCTCATCCACGGCGCCACCGGGATCATCTACTTCTGCTGGGACACGTACGTCTGCCGCGATGGCGGCGTGATGGGGATGGCGCCCGAGCCGCTGACGCAGTACCTCAAGGGCGTCCCCGGCCAGCCGCATCCCACACCCGTCAAGCCGATGGAGCGGGTCGAGTCCGCGGCCCTGTGGCAGGCCGCCACCTTCATCAACCGGGAGATCAAGGAGCTGACCCCGGCGCTGCTGTCACCCACCGCGCCCGAGGGCGTGAAGTACTCGGTCAAGACCGAGGGCGAGCCGATCAGCCAGTCGCCCCTCCGTTGCCTGCTCAAGCAGCACCCCGACGGCGGGTATGTCCTGCTGACCGTCAACCTCGATGACGCGGTGATGAAGGGCACGTATGAGTTCCCCGGCGGGCTCAAATCCGTCCAGCCGCTCTTCGAGGAGCGCCCCGCCTTTGAGCTGAAGCCCGACCAGAAGACCTTCATGGACATGTACGACCCGTTCGAGGTGCACGTCTACCGCATCATGTAGCGGCGCGGCCTCGGTCGTGTGGGCGGGCGTGTCCTCACGCCCGCAACTGTTCGTCAGGAAGGCTCCCATGCCCCGACCGAACGTCCTGCTCTTCATCGTGGACGGCCTGCGCACGGACTTCCTCGGCTGCCTGGGCAGCCCGCTGGGCGCCACGCCCCATACCGACGCCTTCGCCGCCTCGGGCGTCACCTTCAGTCAGGCCTACTGCGTCCACTCGGTCTGCATGCCCACCCGCGCCTCCATCGCCACCGGCCGCTTCCCGCACATCCACGGCGTGTGGGCCAATGGCGTGCCCTTGCGCACCAGTGAGGTGACGCTCGCGCAGACGCTCAGCGAGGCCGGCTACGCCACCTGTGCCACCGGCAAGATCCACCACGAGCCCCAGCAGCCGTACCGCCCGCTGGCGCCCGCCATCGCCGGGCCGTACTACGGCTTCCAGGAAGTACACCTGAGCGAGAACCACCTCGGCGCCGAGTACATGCAGTTCATCGAGGAGCGCTTCCCGGAGCTGCGCGACCGCGCCCTCAAGCGCGACCACATGCCCGAAGAGGCCCACGACTTGACGTGGATCACCGACCAGGCGCGCGGCTTCATCGAGCGCCAGGCGCAAGCGGGACAGCCCTTCTTCTGCCAGTGCTCCTTCCACGAGCTAATCCCGCCGTGCACGCCGCCGCCGAGCTATGCCGGCCTGTACGACCCGGCCGACATGACCGTGCCCGAGCTGCGCGAGGACGACCTGGCACGCCGACCCCCGTGGTACCGCCAGTGCTATGAGGGCTACGTCGCCAACGGCCGCCAGCCCGACGAGGCGACACTCCGGCAATACATCGCCGGCGCCTACGACCAGTTGCGCTTCGTGGACCACCAGTTCGGGCGGCTCCTGCAGACGCTCGACCAGTGCGGCGTGGCGGACAACACCATCGTGCTCTTCACCGCCGACCACGGGCTGTCACTCAACGACCACTGGCAGTGGCGGCACGGGCCGTTCCTGTTCGACGAGGTCATCCGCATCCCGATGATCTGGCGGGCGCCAGGGGTCTGTCCCCGGAAGACCGACAGCGTCGGCCTGCAGGGGGCTGACCCCGACGAACGAGGGAGGGGGTCAGCCCCCTGCGGCTGCGCTGGCGCGCCGCCTCCGGGGACAGACCCCGCCCAGGTCGAGCAGGTGGACATCATGCCCACACTGCTCGAGCAGTGCGGCGTCGCTATCCCGCCCGGCGTGCAGGGCCGGTCCCTCGTGCCCCTGCTGCGCGGTGAGCCCGGCGCGCGCGGCCAGGAGGCGGTGCTGATCCAGGAGCGCCACGCGCCCGACCTGGCCGCTCGCGGCCTGGACCCTCAACTGGTCTGGCAGGTCGGCATCCGCACGCCCGAGTGGAAGCTGATCCACTACGTGGACTATCGGGACGCCGGGGAGCGCTTCGGCGGGGAGCTGTACGACCTGCGCCACGACCCGGGGGAGTTCGTCAATCTGTGGAGCGAGGCCGGCTGTCTGTCGCAGCGCCGCGAGCTGGAGGCCCTGCTGATGGACCGCCTGGCCGCCACCCAGGACCCCCTGCCGGTGAACGAGCACGACTACTGAGGAGACGGCCATGCGGTACCTCGCGCTGCTTGTCGCCCTGGCTGTTGTGACTCCGGCTCTGGCGCTGGACTTCCGCGACGACTTCTCCTCCCGCCGCCCCGGCTGGGAGCTGCCCAGCGGCGACTGGCAGTGGCAGGACGGCGCTCTCCTCCAGCAACGCGCCACCGACATCTACACCTACGCCGTGCGCGAGGAGCAACTGACCGAGGGCGTCATCACCGTCGAGGCGACGGCCACGGACCGCAACTCCAGCGGCGACGGCTGCTTCGGCCTCATGTGCAAGTTCCTCGACGACCGCAACTGGGTCGCCGTGCGTTTCGGAGCCTACGGACAGACCGCACTGCTGATGAGGGTAGACGGCGAGAAGCGCATCACCGGCCTGCGCCCCTTCGCCTGCGAGCCGGGGCGGAGCTACCGTGGAAGCGTCACGATCACCCGAGGTCTGTTGCTCGTCGAGCTGGACGGCAAGCCGGTCGGCGTGTCCCGCGACCCCTTCGCCGGGCGCGCCGGCCGCCCGGGCGTCTATGCCCAGTCCCCCGCGCGGTTCCACCTGCTGACCGTGAGCGACGCCCCGGCCCTGCCCGACACGACGCCGGCCGCACAGGCCGCCCTCCAGGCCGGGCCGCAGGTGCGACAGGCCAGCGCAGTCTGGAGCGTGGAGGCGGTGGAGTATGCCGTCGCGCCGCTCTCGCCGACGATCAGTGGGCCGGATCGCTGTAGCCTCGCGCTCTATGTGCGCAATCGCAGCCAGGCGCCAGCGGCAATTACGGACCTGGCCCTCGACGGCGTACCGGCCGCGACGCTCCGCGAGCAGGGCCGCCTCGCCTGGTGGCGAGCATGGCCGCAGACAGTGCCGCCGGGCGCCGTGGCGCAGGTGCTCGTGAAGTTCTCCAGCCTGTCTCTCGCGCACGCCGCGCAGGTCGTGCTGGGCGCCCCGGTCGGGCCCATGTGCCTGCGGCTGGAGGGCGACGGCGGGCCGCTGGAAGTCATCTTCGCGCTGTCCCCGCAACCCCCGCCGCTGTGCGTCAACTTCATCGCCTTCGACGACGCCCTGCAGACACTCGACACCTACGTGGCCGCCTCGGGCAAGCTCGTCGGTCGGCCCCTCGAGCGCGTGGCCGTGAACGGGCAGGAGGTGACGGCGCGACTGCAGCCCGACGTGAAGACGCTCGGCGGCTTGCGGGCCGATACGCTACCCCTGCATGTGAAGCTGCCGCAGCCCCTGACGCCCGGCGCCCCGACCGTCGTCACCGTCCGCGCCGGGGGCGTCACGGCCGGACACGCGGTGCGCGCCTTCCCCTCGCGCTTCCCCGTGCAACTGGTCATCCTCGGCCGGCAGCCCGGCCCGGCCGAAGTTGCCGAGATCGCCGGCCTGTGCTTCTCCGAGGTCGGCTTCTGCGGCGCGAAGTGGGAGAACCTGCCCGAGCTGGCGCGCCACGGCTTGCGCTACTTCCCGTATGCTTACCCTGACGCCAAAACGCTGGACGCCTACCTCGGCCGGCCCGCCGCGCGTGCCCCGCTGGTCGGCTGGTGGATTGACGAGATTGACGGCTGGAAGAAGACGCCTGAGGACGCCCGGCAGATGCTCGTCGCCGCGGACGCGCTGATGGCCGACAAGGGCCTGCCCCTGGCGCCGTACTGCATGAACATCATGGCCCCGTGGGCCGACATCGGCTATGTCGAGCTGGCCGATGCGCTCTCCCACGAGTACGGCATTGACTTCGGCATCCCCGACTCCGAGGGCTTCCGCCGCGCGCTGGACTTCCAGACCCCCGGCGACATCTCCCGGCGCGAGCTGCGCACCGCGCGCCGCCCGTTCTGGCCGTACTTCCGCAACCTGGAAGCCGCGGTGCTGCTCGACCCGCAGACCAAACAGGTCGTCGGCCAGTACCGCCCGTTGGACCCGCGCGAGCACCGCCTGCTGGTGTACTCCTGCCTGGCCGACGGCGCCAAGGGGGCGCTCAACTGGAACTACGGGGTCAACTACCTCAAACCCCCTTCATGGCTGTCCAAGCAGTACGACGCGATTCGCCTCAACATGACCGCGCAGAAGGACCCACAGGCCTTCGGGGTCACGATCCCACCGGAGCTCCTGGAGGGCCTCAGGGCTGCCACGGCCGAGTGCGGCCGCGTCAATGCCGAGCTGCAGTTGCTGGGGCCGCTGCTGGCGATGGGGGACGTGTCCGACCTGGCGTCCGTCACCCGCTGCACCCCCGAGCACAACCCGCGCGGCGGCCCCGCGGCCCATGCCCGCGCCATCGTCTGCGGCCCCGAGACCCTCGTGCTGCTGGTCGTGAACCTCAACATCGACTCGAACTTCAACGCCCGTCAGCCCCAGCCCGTGAAGAGCTATGAGGCGGCGGACGTGACAGTCGAGGTCGCCCTGCCACAATGGCTCCAGGTATCCGACGTCTTCAGCGTGTCATGTCGGGGGATACAGGCGCAGGAGGCGGAACGAAGCGGGCGAGTCATCCGCCTGCGCTTCCCGTCGCTGGCGGTGTCGGGGGCGGTGGTCCTCACTGCGGACCGGAGCTTGCGGCCGCGGCTGTCGCGGGAGCTGCCCGTCTGGCAGGCGAAGCTGCGGGCAGCGGGCTACGACGTGCGCTGAGGAGACGGCGTAGCCGCCGTAGCGGTCACGTCAGATAGCTCCGGGGATCGCACAGCTTGCGCAGGGCCTGCCGGAGCCGTCTCACTTGCGCCACGTCCACCTCGCCACGCAACATGGCGAGCAAGCCCCGCCACAGGCGGCGTAGACGCCGCTGCCGCGACGCCGATCCCGCCGCCGCCTGCCACAGGCTGGCGAACTCCGCGTAGAACTGCTCGACCGGCAGCTTCGTGGGCAGGACGCTGTGCCACAGGTCGAACTGCTCCCAGTCCCGCGTGACCAGTTGCTCCTCCAGCTCCCCGAACAGCAGCGTCCCCGGCAGCGGCGTCAGGACCGAGAAGGAGCTGTTGAACAGCCCGCGCTCCCGCACGTGGGTGCGCAACTGAGCGAAGTCGCGCGGTTCCCACTGCGGGTCCACGATGAAGTTGCCAGTGAAGCCGATGCCGAGGTCCTGGAGCAGTCGGATGGCCGCCTCATTGTTCGCGGCCGTGTTACCCTTGTCGATGTCGGCCAGCGCCTCGTCAGTGGTCTTCTCCAGCCCTAGGAAGACACAGACCAGGCCGATGTCGCGCCACTGCGCCAGCAGGTCCGGGTGTTGCACGATGGTGTCGGACCGCGCCTGGAAGGTATAGTGCTTGCGCAGCCCGCGGGCGGCGATGAGTTCCGCGGCGCGGCGCGCGCGCGGCACGCTCAGGAGGAAGTTGTCGTCGGTGAACAGCACCCACGGAGCCTCCACAGCCGCGACTTCCGCCGCCACCCGCTCGGGCGACGCATACCGCACCTGTGAGCCGTGGAACCGCCAGACGCTGCAGAAGTTGCATCGATATGGACAGCCGCGCGAGGTTTCCACCAGCGCATGGGGGTGCTGGTTCATCCAGTGGTACCGGCGGCGCCAGCGTGCCGTGAGATGCCGGGCGGGCAGGGGAAGGCTGTCGAGATCGGCGATGGCGGGACGCGGCGCCGTCGGCTCCTGGACCCCGGCGCGGTTGAGAACCAGCCCGGGCACGCGCGCCGGCTCATCCCCGTTGCCAAGACACTCGGCCAGCTCCGCCAGCGTGTGCTCGCCCTCGCCGCAGGCGATGGCGTCCACGTGAGGATGCAGGAAGTCCCCGGGCCGGAGCGAGGGGTGATGTCCGCCCACCAGCACGAACGCGCTCGGACAGGCCTGCTTGACGCGCGCGGCCAGGGAGAGCAGAACGCGGACTTGCGTGGTGAAGGGGCACGTGAGGCCGACCAGGTCGGGCTGCAGGTCCGCCAGAGTCGCGTCCAGGTCGGGCTCCAGGCGCATGTCCAGCAACGCGACCTCGGCCTCGGGCACGGCCGCCGCCAGACGCTCCAGAGCCAGTGGCTCCACCAGCACCATGTCCTGCAGTCCCAGACGCCCCACGTGGGGCGGGTGGACAAGCAGCACCCTCATGCGGGCCCCTTCAGGTTTGTCGAGTGATCTTGGCAGGCAGCGGTCCCCCGACAGACTGACAGGCTACAGAACAGGGCGCATGGGGCTCGTCACGCAACGCATCGAGGGCTGGCCAGGGCAGCAGCGCCTCGTCGGGGATGTGGTCTATGTACTGGCGGCGGAACTCGGGATCCTGCATGCGGCAATGGTCGCACCGCTGCTGGTACGCCGGGTGGCTCAGCATCCTCTCCCAGCACTCCAGCAGCGTGTGGTCGCGGACGTTCCCGAAGGTCAGGGGCGTGAAGTCGCAGGGCGTCAGGTCGCCGAAGGCCGTCATGTAGAACTGCGCGTGCCCTGCGAAGCACCCCGCCCCCTCCGGCCCGTTGATGAAGGCCTGAGTCACGATGTGCGGGTACCCCGGCGTCGCGTTGTACCTCCGCTCCAGTGCCATCAGGCTCTGCTTGTCGGCGGGGGAGAGGAGCTGATCCTGCTCCAGCGGCAGCAGCCGGCCCGTGGGCACGGTGTCGAAGATCGTCAGTTCGTGGACGCCCAGGTCGCGCGCCAGCTCGATCATCTGCTCCGCGCGGCCCTCGTGCACGTCCTCAGGCGTCGCGTACGTCGAGATGCCCACCAGCAGCCCCGCCTCCAGGGCGCGGCCGATGCCGGCCCTCGTCCGCTCGAACCCGCCCTCAAAGCACCGCAGCCGGTCATGGGCCTCCGGGCGCGGATCATCTAGTGAGACCATGAGCGAGTAGAGGCCGGCCTCCGCCAGGCGTCGGGTGTTCTCCTCGGTCAGGAGCAGCCCGTTGCTGAACATGGCGACATGTGCCCGGTCGCGGTTGACAGCCCCGATCAGCTCGAAGATGTCCGGCCGCAGCAGCGGCTCGCCGCCGGTATAGACGATGTTGTAGCACCCCAGACGCTCCGCCTGGCGCACCACGGACACCCATTCCTCGGTGGACAGCTCCTCCCGGTCGCGCGTCTTGAACCGGGCCGCGCTGCAGTGCGCGCAGTTGAGCTGGCAGCGCGTCGTCACTTGCAGGGTGCAGGTCGTCGGGCGGAAGGGCGTCCGGCCCTCCAGTGCCACCCGGCACAGATGGTTGGCGAAGCGCACCGAGGGCAAGGGGGGCTGGTAGAGGTTGTAGACGAAGCCGCCATCGCGCATCCCCACCGGCGGCGGCACGCGCTCGAACAGCCGGCGCAGGCGCTTGATCTGGTCCTTCATCAGCGGCGCCAGCAGGCCCGTGGCATGCACGTCCAGGTGTGCCGTGCTGGCCTCCACGCCGAAGTCCAGGCCCAGCAGTTGCATGCGGCGGCGCGGCGTCAGGCGCGCCAGCCCGGCCGCCAGGCGCAGCGGCACAGGATAGCGCGTGGACACATCCACCTGCTGCTCGGCCATCAGGCCGCGCACCGTGTAGGGTCGTCCCGCTCCGGGTGTGGGTTCGACGCTGAGCAAGTCGTACTGCGTGCGTTGCATGACAAGCTGGCTCCAGACCCAACTCCCACGCCAAGTGGCATGATGGTAGAGCAGCAATTGTATACGATAGCCCGTTCCGGAGACAAGCACCTGATGGGGCGGGGTACAGGCATCGTCTGTCGGCTCTGTGTCAGGGGCCACGGCGGGGGGCTGTCGGCGTCAGACTGCGCACCACTCTGGGCCGCCACCCCGCCTTCGATGTGGAGCATCGTCCCCGCAACAAACGAGACCACACGTTGATGCAAGCAAGTACTTGCATGTAGGGTAGGGGATGCGCCCGCCTCTGTCAAGCAGTAGGTGCCGTCCCCCGCTCGCTTACCCCACCGGACCCCCGAGCCGCATGCGGTCCGCCACCAACTGGGCGAACGGGGAACGCTGGGACACCGTCATCGACACGACCGCAAACATCGCGTGGTTCTGCAGCTTGTTGACCGCGAAGGCGGCCCCGCACGACTGGGCGTCTACGTAGGGGTTGTCGATCTGGGAGGGGTCGGCCAGCAGGATACACTTGGTGCGCTCGCCGATGCGCGACAGCGCCGTGGTCGCCTCCAGGGGCGTGGTGTTCTGCATCTCGTCCAGGATGACCCAGTACCCATGGAGCGTCCGACCCCGCAGGTACGTCATGGACTCCATCTGCAACTGCCCCGACTCGCGCATCATCTCCGGGTCCAGTGGCCGCTTGCGGTACATCTGCAGCACCCGCAGGTTGTCGAAGATAGGCATCAGCCACGAGTAGAGCTTCTCGTCCTTGTCGCCCTTGAGGTAGCCGATATCCCGCTTGCCCACCGGGATGATCGGCTTGATCGCCACGATGCTCTCGTATTCGTGCGCATCCAGCATCTCCAGCCCCGCCGCCAGCGCCAGCAGCGTCTTGCCCCCGCCCGCCACGCCGATCAGCGCCACGCAGCGCACGTCCTCATCCAGCAGCACATCCATCGCCATGCGCTGCTGGTCGTCCAGCGGTTTGATGCCCTGGGTGTTGCGCCACTTCGTGGGCACCAGGTGCAGCTTCCCCTGCTTGTGGCGACACAGGAACTGGCCCGAGGAGGCATGGCCGGCCAGCGTCACGTAGCAGAACTCGTTCTCCATCAGGCCGTCGGGCGCCGGGACGGTGTCGGTGTGCAGGTCCGGCCCGTACGCGGCCGGAATCTCCAGCACCTCCGGGCGCAGGCCGGCGCAGGCGTAGTCCACCTGTTGCACCTTGCTGCGCCGGTAGTCCTGCGCGGCCAGCCCGTGCGCCGAGGCCTTCACCCGCAGGCCCAGGTCCTTGGAGACGATGATGACTTCCGGGCGGACGGTGGAGATCTCTCTGGCGCAGGCAATGATGAGATCATCGCGCAGCGACTTGGGGACATCTTCGGCGGGGGGGAGGCTAATGGAATCCGGGAGATAGACCGAAAGCAAACCGCCCTGCTCGCCGAGGGGGACATCATGCAGGGAGGGCTGCTTGAGACGCAGTTCCTCGAGGTGTCGCACGACCTGGTTGGCCGCCGCCCCGCGACCATTGGGCGAATGCCGCAGGCCATCCACCTCGTGCACGACGACATACGGCAGGATCAGCTCGTGCTCGTCAAAGGCAAAGAGCGCATCCGGGTCATGGATGAGCACGCTGGTATCAAGGACAAAGGACCGCCTGACACGCGAAGGCTCCATCGGGTGGCTCCGATTTGCAGGCCCCAGGCTAGCGGTGAACAAAGGGCCTGCCGCGATATTGGCTGCGATGTGCCGTGCCCCGGGGTGTCGTGTCCGGACACCACCTCCTGTCGCGATGGCTGCGCCCCCCGCCCCCAACAGTGGGAGTCTACCCACTTCCCCCGGCCATGTCCAATAAAGATTTCGCTAGGTTTGGGCCTGTTTCCTTCTACACCCGCCGGTCCGTGCCTGGCCCCCATTGGAGCGCGGCTTTCCAGAGCCGCACCGGAAGGCCACGCGGGTTGCGGCTCTGGGGAGCCGCGCTCCAACGGCACTGCCGCTCGCCTGCCGCGTCTCCTCTTGATTCCGCGCCGGGTATGGCGCATAATGCCTTCGGTTCTCGCCTCGCCGGTCCCCGTGGTCGTCGCCGCACCGCCCCCGCCCCAGGCGATTCTGCGTGCCTGCGGGCCACTGGCGGCGCAGAGCGACGCCGCATCCGATGTGCGGCGCAGTCCTGGGGGCGGGGGGTGCCGTGGTCGTAGGAGGAGCGCAGCAGTGGACACACGAGTACTGATCCTGTCGGCCAGCCTGGGCGAGGGACACCGGCAGGCCTCCGTGGCGATCGAGGATGAGCTGCGCCGGCAGTGCCCATCCGCCACAGTGCATGTGGCCGACTTCGGCGAGTTCCTCAACCACACGTTCTACTCGCTCATGCGCTTTGGGTACCTGCAGAGCCTGCGCCTGGCGCCGCGCATCTACGGCGACTTCTACCGGCGCACCATGGCCATCGCCCCGGACTCACGCGTCCAGCGCCGCCTCAACCGCCTCGGCCTGGCTGCCCTGCATGGCTTCATCGCCGACTACGATCCCGATCTCGTCATCTGCACCTACCCCACACCCGCCGGCGTGCTGTCCCGCCTGCGCGAGCTGGGGGCGACGCGAGTGCCGGTGGCCACCATCGTGACCGACTACACCGTCCACAGCCAGTGGCTCCACCCGGCCGTGGACATGTACTTCGTCGGGGCCGAGCAGATCCGCGAGGCCGTCATCCAGCGGGGCTTCGACCCCGCCCGCATCCACGCCACCGGCATCCCCATCCGCCACCAGTTCGCCGAGCCGCTCGACCGCCGCGCGGCGCGCCAGCAACTCGGTCTCGACCCGGACCGCCCGGTGCTGCTGATGATGGGCGGGGCCTACGGCGTGCTGCCGCGTCTGGGGAAGATGCCGCGGTTGCTGCGGCGACTGCCGCCGGAGGTGCAGGTGCTGGTGGTGTGCGGCCGCGATCCGCGCTCGTACCGGCGGTTCCAGCGCGAGGCGCTCGCGTGCGACCTCGGCCGCATGCGCGTCTTCGGCTTCGTCGAGCCGGTGCATCTGTTCATGGCTGCCTCGGACCTGGTCGTCACCAAGGCCGGCGGCCTCACCACCTCCGAAGCCCTCGCCATGAACCTGCCCATGCTCATCTTCCGGCCGCTGCCCGGCCAGGAGGAGCAGAACACGCGCTTCCTGACCAGCTCCGGCGCCGCCGTGGTCGCTCACCGCACCACCGACCTGCGCTGGGCGCTCTCTGATCTGCTGACCCATCCCGAGCAACTCGAGGTCATGCGCGAGGCCGCCGCCCGTGTCGCCCGGCCCCGGGCGGCCGAGACCATCGTGGCCACGATGCTGGGGCACGTGCAGGCCGCACAGACGACCCAGCGCCCGGCGTAACTGTCAGGCGTAGAGATCCCTTGCGATCTCAGGGGGTACGCCCGACACTTCTGTCGGGCTCCACAGGGCTCGCCGACTCCACAGCAACCATGATCACCCGCATCCCCTACGGCCTCAAAGGCGTCGTCGCAATGGCTCAGCTCCTCGTGCTGGGGTGCGGCGAGTTCGCGCGCAGCGCACTCTTCCTGGCGGCGCTCCCCGCCGTCCTGCAGCACCGCCTGCACCTCCCCTCTGTCATCACGCTCGGCTGGCTGTCCGGCGGCTTGCTGTATGGCTCCGACACGCTCCTGCGCTCGCCCTCGGGCTGGATGGTGGACCGCCTCGGCGCGGCCCGCACCTCGTGCCTCGCGGCGCTGCTGTTGCTGGCCGGGGTCGCCACCATCGCCTGCTCCCGGGCCCTGGGCGGCCTGGCGGTGGGTGTGATGCTCGTCGGCGCCGGCATGGCTCCCGTGTGGACCTCCGTCATGGCCGGCATCACCGGCGTGGCCGGGCCGACCCGTCAGGCCCAGGCGCTCAGCGTCATCTTCATCGCCTGGCTGGTCGGCGGTGGCCTGGGCACGCTGGGCAGCCTCCTCCTGCTCGACCGGCTGCTGCTGGGCCCCACCTTCGCCATGTTGACCGGGGCGGCGGCGGTCGCGGCGGGGGCCGGTGCTGTCGCCTGGCTGGGCACACGCCTGCTGCACGAGCGGACGCCCCACCGGGCGGCCCGCCCGCGCGTCGGCGTGCGCACCTATGTCAGACGCCTGGGCGCGGCGCTCCTGGCGGCCCGGGCCCTGGTGCCGGGCCTGTTCCTGCAGACCTTCATCCTGGCGATGGTCCTGGCCGTCGTGCAGCGCTATGCCACGACCGTGCTGCAGTGGACCTCCGGGCAGGTCGTGTGGCTGCTGCTGGGCGGCGGGTCGGTGGCGGTGCTGCTGCTGGTGCCCATCTCGCGGCTGGTGGACCGCCGTAGCCCGCGCCTCTTCCTCCGCGTGGGGTTCGTCATCGCCGCCGGCCCGCTGGCGGCGCTGGCGTGGGTGCACCGGCCGGTTGAGGGGGCAGTCGTGGCGGGGCTGCTGGGCGGCTCGTATGCCCTGATTCTGACCTCCTGGAATGCCCTGCTGGCGCGCACCGTGCCGGATGACCGCCGCGGCGGCATGTGGGGCGTGTTCACCACTCTCGAGGGCCTCGGGGCCGCGTGCGGTCCCCCGATGGCGGGGCTGCTTTGGGAGCGGATCAGTCCGGCCGCGCCCTTCGTCGGCGGCGCCGTCGCCCTGCTGCTCATCGCGCTCGTGTACAGCCTGTACCCGATAGACAGGCAGCTTGCCCTCCCGCAGGCGGAGTGACATGCTCGTCGCCCTGTGCGCTGTCATCCTGATCGTGCTGGTCGTGTGGCTCCTACCGGAGCTGTGGGTGCGGCTGTGCCGGCGCCGCCCGCTGCGTGTCCCTGGTCCCCCACAAGTGGCGTTGACCTTCGACGACGGCCCCGACCCGCAGACCACCCCCCTGGTGCTCGACGCCTTGGCCGAGCTGGACCTCAAGGCTACCTTCTTCGTCCTCGGCGAGCGGGCCGCTGCCCATCCGGAGCTGTTGCGCCGCATGGTCACCGAGGGCCACGAGGTGGCGCTCCACGGGCACCAGCACCGCCACCACTGGCTGCGCCCGACCCCGTGGGTCCGCACCGACATGGCGCGAGCCCGTGCGACGGTCGCCGGGACCCTCGGCTCCCCGCCACACCTGTTCCGCCCGCCGTGGGGCATGGTCACCGCGTTCACGCTGCGGGCCGTGCGGCGGTCGGGCCTGCGCCTGGCGCTGTACGACGTCGAGAGCGGGGATTGGCTGCGCGACGGCCCGGCAGCGATCGAGCGTCGCGTGCTGGCGCGGGTGCGGCCGGGGTCGGTCGTGCTACTGCATGATGCCGCCCGCGAGAGCGCACAGGTGGCGGACATGCTCGCCGCCCTGCGCGCGGTGGCGCCGCAGTTGCGCGAGCGGGGCTACGGCCTCGCCCGGCTGTCCGACCTGCTGGCGGCGGCCCCTCGGCGCTCGGCGCTGGTGCGAACCTGGATCGCCTGGGAGCGGCTCTTCGCCCGCCTCAGCGGGGCCCTGGGGATGACCGACAGCATTCACGTGCTGCCCTACACGTACCGCGGACCCGCGCGACTGCTGGACGGCCGGGAGGTTCTCAAGACGGGGGACCGCTGCCTGGACATCCACTTCCACAACGAACTGCTCCACCAGCTTCCCGGCGAGGCGGCCGAGCGCTTCGGGGGCCTGATGCGGCACACCATCCCGGACATGGGCAAGATCGCGCGCCTGCTGGTCGAGGACCCTCGCCTGGCCAACGTCCGGGGCCTGACGGCCATCACGCTCTTCCACCGCCCCGCCGCGCGTGCGGGCTTCCACTGCGAGCCGCTCGAGCCGCTCTGGCGGCGCCGGTTCTTCACCTGGTACATGCGGCTCATCAAACGCGTCTACCAGGGCCCGGCGGCCGCGGGCTCGGGGCACGAGGTGCGGTTCGTCTGGATGACCCGCGAGGAGTTCATCGCCCGGATGTCGCCGGGCGCCGATCAGGGCCGGTAGTCGCTGTGGTCCTCGGTCTCCTCCGCCGTCGGGCCGGCCTCGCCCCGCATGAACTCCCGCAGCCGCTCGCCGTACAGATGGTACAGATACGACACCCCCAGCAGCAGGCCGCCCAGGCAGACGAAGGACAGCACGCGCCAGATGCCCCCCAGCGCCCGGGCATCCACCAGGAACACCTTCACCACGGCGATCCCGAACAGCCATACGCCCATGAGCCGGGTGGCGGCATGGCGCCGCCACATGCCGACAGCGACCAGCCCCGTGGCGTAGACACACCACAGGACGCTCACGAGGAAGCCTCGCCCCGCCCCGACGCTCGCCAGCGCGCCGGCCGTCTGGTGGATCTCTGCGGTCAACCCCCACAGACCCATGAAGGCCAGGACCGGCGGCACAAGCGCGCGCAACGGCCACGCGCCGGTCAGGTCGTTCACCAGCCGCCGCCGGCCCAGGAGGTGTAGGCTCCCCAGCGACGCCAGCCCCAGCACGAAGAGCCCGAAGTTGAGCCGGACGAAGGGGACCGGCATCGCCTCGGGCCGGTACAGCCACCAGATCTGCAGCGTCCAGATCGCCAGCACGCCCTGGGACAACAGTCCCACCCACGCCGCAGCCTTGCCTTCCCTGCCCAGGCCCGCCAGGCTCACGAGCGCCGGGCCACACAGCGCCCACCAGGCGAACAGGAAGCGTCCGTCCACCTCGGCCCGTATGCACTCCATCGTCGGCAGGGCCAGCGCCAGGATAGCCAGCCAGAACAGCAGGCCTCCGCGCGCCTGGGCGGTCTCCTCGTCGCGGCCCGCCGGGGGCGCGCAGACGTAGAGCAGGTA
The DNA here is from genome assembly GCA_021372615.1 of bacterium. NCBI lineage: Bacteria > bacterium. The sequence goes on from JAJFUB010000091.1 coordinate 20,740, forward strand.
TGACGCCACCAGCGTCAGCACGACCCCGACGCACGACAGGAAGACCCGGTTGAGAAACGGGACGCTGCCGGGAGGCAGACTGTCGCCGTACAGGAACACGATGAGCAGCACCCACACCCCCACGACGACCTGCAGCACGCCCCCGATGGCCCGGACGGCGACGCTCCCGAGGGCCAGCCCTGCGCCGATCAGCAGCGCCCCCTCCAGCCCCCAGGCCAGCGGCACCCACAGCCCCTCGAACTGCAGCGGCACGGCCACCGTCACGAAGGTGGCCCCGAGGCTGAGCCACGACAGGCTCAGCAGGTTGTCCGCCCGGTTGATGCGCCACGCGGCCGTCGTGAGCACGAAGTAGAGCACGGCGACTGCCACGGCACTGGCCCCCAGCACCTCGTCATGCTGCTGGGACAGGACCATGGCGACCGTCGGGAAGAAGACCACGGGGTTGGTCAGGATGAGCCCCATGTCCAGTTCGTCCGCCCTCGCGCGGCGCCACCAGCCGTACGCTGCCGGCATGAGCGCGAAGACCAGGAACAGCACGGTCATGGGCGTGATGGCGGCCAGCTCCACCGCCGGATCGTGCAGGTCGCTCAGCCAGCCCCAGATCACCAGCCAGGTGGCGATGAGGCTGAGCAACTGCAGCGCCCGCCACCGCTTGAACAGCCCCAGCGCCAGCAACCCCGCGTCCAGCACGATGAGATAGCCGAAGAGATTGACCATCGAGGCGTACGCATCGCCCGGTCCGCCATGGCTGCGGACCAGGACCGGGGTCAAGAGCCCGCCCAGCGTCGCCAGCACGGCCATGCTCAGCGCATCGGCATACACCGCCACAGCCACACCCAGGGCGGTCACGATCGCCATCAGCACGAAGGCCGGGAGCTGGTCCAGCAGCGGCGGCCGGTACAGGGCATAGGCCGCGTAGACGCAGACATAGAACAGGGCAATGCCCCCGCCCATCATCGCCTCGGCCAGCGCTTGCCGGCCCTTAGCGCGGTTCCGCTCGCCCAACGCCAGGAGCACCACGCCGACCAGCACCCCCAGCGCCACCTGCCCCGGCGGCCCGATCCAGTGGTTGGCAAAGGCATACTGCAAGAAGAAGGCCGCCGCCACAACGAGCGCCAGCGCCCCGACGCGGCCCAACCACTTCAGTGCGATCTCCGCCTCAAAGCCCTCGGGCGCCGCGGGCCGCGGCTGTCGAGCCGGCCTCGGGGCGGTCGGCGTTGGCAGTGGTGCAGGCGGCATCACGGACGGCGCGGGTGCGGGCGGTGGCGGTGGTGCCGGCACAGGCGGAGGGGGCGGTGGCGCGGGTCGCCCTGCGTACCGCAGGCCGAAGGCGGTCTCGATGCGCTCCAGGCGGTCGCGCAGGGCTGCCAGTTCATCTTCGAGGCGCTGGAGGCGGTCTTCGGGGCCGTGTGCACTTCCGGACGGCGGCATCACTGGAGGATCATGGTCCATGGCACGACCTCCTCGTCGGCGTGAAGACCAGTTGTCCCGGCTAGCCTTCGCCATGGGCGGCCCCCCGTCCTGCGCCCGCGCAGGTTGCGCGCCACTGGGGGGCGAAGGAGCCCCGTACCGACGGCACCCCAGGAGCCTGCCATGCGCACTCGCTGCCTGTACCTGACCCTTCTGCTGGTGGCGGCGTCACTGGCGCACAGTCAAACGACGCCCCTGGTGGCCCCCGCCGAGGTGATCGCCGCTCCGCTGGAGATCGAGGAGGGCCAGACGCGGGACTTCACCGTCGCGGCCCCGCACCTGGCGCCTGACCAGGCGCCGGTGCTCTTCGTCCGCGCACGGGTCCCGGCCGGGGGCGGCGGCGGCAACTTCATCCTGCGCGTGCTCGTGGACGGCGCCCCTGTGCGCGACAACTGGTTCGCGCCCCGGCTGCTGAACAAGCAGCCCAACTTCGATCCCCCCGGCACCCAGTACCACTTCCAGTGGTACCGCGACACCTCATGGGGCAACTTCAGCTATAGCTGGTTCACCGTCTTTGACGCCAACCCCAAGGGGAACTGGGCCGGGACCGGGCAGGACTACGACTACCTGCTCAGCCTCGACGGCCTCGTGTCGGGCCAGACGATCAAGCTGACGGTAGAGCACACCTTCCTCGGCCTGGCGGCGGCCATGAAGGCCGACCGGGCGCCGCTGCTGGTCGAGAAGCTCACCGTCGGGGCCCTGCCCCGCGCCGAACTGGAGCGCCTCCAGCGCGCGGTCCTCGGCGGCCTGGACATCAAGCACGCCCCGGCCGTCGCGCAAGTCCCGGCGGGCGAGACCGGCGTGCAGGCCTACGAGTTGACCTGGTCCGGCCGCCCCAACCCCGGGCTGCAGGTGACGTTCGACCGGCTGGACGGCTGGACCGTGGACTACCGCAGCGCGGGCAGCGTCACGTTGGCGGCCTCGGTGGCCCAGCGACTGTGGCGCCCCTCGGTGGGCAAGCTGACCCTCGGCCAGTCCGACAAGCCCGTGGCCATCGCGCTGCGCCCGCCGCAGCCAATCCGCCTGGACGGCACGTGCGACTCCGCCAACTGCTGGGTCTATGGCCCCTTGCACTTCATGGACAAGAACTTCACGCAGATCAATGCCAGCGCCCTGCTGGCCGACGCCCGAGGAGCCGAGACCGTGGTGGATCTCGGCCCGATCCGCATGGGTTACTGGATGCTGCTGCATGGCGCGATCCCGGCGCAGCAGCGCGCCCGGTGGCAGCCGCCGCTTTACTTCAAGGCCCTGCAGTTCACCGCCGACAAGACGAAGGCTGACTACACGCTCTATCTGGAGGGCCTGCATTTCTACAACGGCAACCGCCACCCCAGGCCTGCCGGCCGCCCCGAGAAGCCGGTCTTCCCTGTCACCGATCGGGGTAACCTGCCCACCCCGCCCGCCGGCGTGAAGACGGCCGCGGAGCAGACCCCCGCCGGGGCCCGCTTCACCAGCACCGCCCCCACCGGGAAGCTGGTCTACGAGGTGGACCTGGGCCAGGGCTGCATGGACGGGATCAGCGCCCGGTGGAATGGCGGTCCGCCGTTCCGGCCCTGCGTCGGGGGCGGGGTGCTGGCGGCGGACACGAAGCCGCTGGCCGGCAAGCTGGTGTCGAGCAAACTGGCCGGCGGCAAGCTGACCGCCCGGTGGCGCGCCGCCGACGGCCAGCAGTGGAGCACGGACTACGCCCTCGACGGGCGCAGCCTGATCGTCAACGTGTATGCGACCGGCGGCTGGGCGAGCGGCACGGCCTTTGGCGCCGTCGAGGGCCTGCCGGATGTCAAGGCCGTGGAGGTGCCGTACCTGAAGTTCAGCCGCTTCGGCGGTATGACCGGCATGGCCGTCGGCGGCGGGCTGCTTGTGTCCGTAGTGCCGGACCTGTACCACTCGGACTACTCCAACGTCGAGGGCGTCCTCGCCAAGCCCGACGGGGGTCGCCTGCAGCTCTTCAAGCAGACGGTCTACACGCCGCTGACCAACGGGCAACGCAACGACCTGCACGACCGGCTGCTCATCACGGCCTCACCCGAGTTCGCCGACGCACTCCCCAACCACCAGAACCCGCGCTCGCCCAACCTGGAGCGCCTCGCCCCATACATGTTCATCATGAGCCGCACCATGTTGCTCAACCAGTGGGATACGCTCAAGCGCTACGGGCTGGACCATGTCATCGCCAACGACTTCGCCGGCATCTTCGTCAAGTCGTACTCGGAGGGCTTCGGGGTGCGCTGGCGGCCTCACCCGGACTACACCATCCAGCAGGTCCAGGAGGCCCGCGCCAAGATCAAGGGCCTGGGCTTCATGTTCGGGGCCTACATTGATGTGACCGACCAACCGCCGCTGAACGAGTGGTGGGATGAGGACCGGGTCTCGATCACCGCCACCGGCGACCTGGCCGAGGCCTGGCCGGGCAGCTACTGCCCCAAGACCGACCAGATGTGGGTGCTCGCGCGCAAGACCGGGCAGAAGATGAAGGAGCTGTACCCGCCCGAGTGCGTCTACCTCGATGTCACCACCAATCGCGGCCCGGACGCGGTGGACTTCGAGGCTGGCTACCCGGGAGCGGGCATGGCGCGCGCCATGGTCCTCGGCGTGGGCGACAGCCTCGTCGAGACCCGCAAGTGGTACGGCTCGACGGTCAGCGAGGGCATCTACCGCTGGATGTACGCCGGCCTGAGCGACATGGACTACGCCCAGGTGCGCATGAGCGACGGTCAGCCGCGCCTGCCGCTGGACTTCGACCTGCTCAAGCTGCACCCCTACCAGATCGGCACAATGATGGGCTACGGCCCGACGTGCTTCCTGACCGACGAGGAGATCAAGACCCTCGGCACCGGCGCCGTACCCGGCCCGCAGGTCTTCTATAAGTATGTCGCCACCAGCCTCGCCTACGGCCACATGGCGCTGCTCGGGTATGGCTACCTTCCGCCCATCTCGCGCACCATCCACTACTACGCGCTCATGCAGGGCGTGCAGCAGGAGTACCTGGCCGACACGGTCGCGGGCATTGCCTACTGGGACGGCGCGAAGTTCCTGCCCACCAGCCAGGCGCTCCAGAGCGACGCTTACCGGCGCGGTCAGGTGCGGGTGACGTATCGGGGCGGGCTCGTCGTCACGGCCAACCTAAACGAGTCGGAGAACTGGACCGTCACGCAGGGGGGCAAGCAGCACGTGCTGCCACCGTTCGGCTGGGTCATTACCGGCGGCAAGAGCGGCGTCACGGCCTACAGCGCCCTGGTGGACGACAAGCGCATGGACTATGTCCAGTGCCCTGACTACGTGTATCTCAACGGGGGCGAACTGGCGCGGCGCGTCGGGCCGCTGGAAGTGCAGGGCGCGGCGTGGCTGAAGCGTGACGGCAAGGGCTGGCTCGTGATCCCCTGCGGCAAGCTGGGCCAGTGGGACAAGGACTGGCGCGTGGAGAAGAACCCGGCGGACCGCGGGACGCCGTTGCTTACTGTGGACCTGCCGGCGTTGGGGCTCAAGGGCGCGCAGGTGACGGGGCTGGCGGAGATGGGCGAGACGGCGGCGGCGCAGACGGAGGCACTGGCCGACGGGCGGCTGAAGATCACGACGAGCGCGCAGGTGCGAGCGTACCGGCTGCAGCCGTGACCGGGCGTCCCACAGACGATGGAGACGCGGCGCCTGGCCGCGTCTCCACTTGATGCAGGGCCGAGGCGGGACTATGTTGTCGGGTTCATGGCCCCGGCAACGTACTGGCCCCAGCAGGTATTGCCCTGAAGCCACTTGGCGTGCCCGTCAATGAACCCGATATTGAGGCCCTCGTTGTGCGGCACGAGCCAGATGTGCGTGGAATTGACGTTGGTGCTGTTAGGGCAGCTAGCGCTGGGGGCGCCCCACATCGCGCACCTGCTGGCCGTCAGGAAGCCCCGGATGTCACCCAACGACGGGTGGTTGCTATCGGCGACCAGGAACTTGGCGGCGGGCGTCGGTATCTGGGCGAGGGCGATCGAGGAGCCCCACAGGGAGTTGACGAAGGCATAGCACGGGCGCTGCGGGTATGTCATCCCGTGGTAGCCCATGCTCGTGCCCCCATAGACACTGCTGGGGCAGTTGAAGACCTGCCAGCCCTTGATGTAGGGCTCCAACTGGTGGGGCCAGAAGATCCACGGAGACACTGTGTAGGACCCGGAGGCGTAGGCAGGGAACCTCTCGTCGTAGTCCTGGACATACTGCAACATGGCCAGGGTGATCTGTTTGACATTGCTCAGGCAGCTTGTCTGTCGTGCCTTCTCTCGTGCCTTGGCGAACACCGGGAACAGGATCGCGGCCAGGATCGCGATGATTGCGATCACGACCAACAGCTCAATCAGCGTGAAGCCCTTGCGCATACAGTCTCTCCTTTCAATGCCAACAATAGCCACCATTGTCTTTATTCGCACCACAGTCACCGGACTCCTGCTGCCCCACCCGCCCCCCTGAGGACAAGGAGCGCCCACATGCCCGACGACCGCACCAAGGCCATGGACTTCGACTACCCCGCGTTCATCCCCGTCTCCGTGAGCCTCCTGCCCTCGGCCTGGATCAGGCACCGTGAGGCGCTTGAACAGATCGTGCTGCGCCACCCGATCATCTTCGGCGACCGGCAGCAGGGCGCGACGGACTTCGACGTAGTGCCCACGACGTACGCCGCCGGCGAGCACGTGGACGCTTGGGGCTGCGTGTGGAGCAACATCCACCAGGGCGCCGAGTCCATCGTCACCGGCCATCCTGTCCCCACGCGGGCCGAGGTCCGTCGGCTGCAGGCCCCACCGCCCGGCTCGGGCTTCAAGCATGGCTTCATGTGGCTCATCCTGGCGGACCTGCGCGGCTTTGAGGAGCTGATGGTAGACTTCGCCGAAGAACCCCCGGAGCTGCAGATGCTCATTGACATCGTGCTGGAGTACAACTGCGGAGAGATCGCCCGGATGCTGGAGAGCAAGCCCGCCGTGATGGGCTTCGGCGACGACCTGGGCATGCAGCACGGCCTGGCCATCGGCGAGCACAAGTGGCGGAAGTACATGAAGCCCTGCTACCGGCGGATGTACGGCATGTGTCACGCCGCCGGGGCGAAGGTGCACATGCACACCGACGGGCACATCATCCCGATCATCAAGGACCTGATCGAGTGCGGGGTGAACGTCCTCAACCCCCAGATCCGCGCCAACGGGCTGCACCACCTGGCCCGCGAATGCAAGGGCAAGGTCTGCGTGGCCCTGGACCTGGACCGCCAGCTCTTCCCGTTCTGCAAGCCGCAGGACATTGACGACCATGTGCGTGAGGCGGTGGAGGTGCTGGGGTCGCCGGAGGGCGGGCTGATGCTGGTGGCCGAGTGCGCCGATGATGTGCCGCTTCAGAACATCGAGGCCATCTGCTGCGCTTTGGAGAAGTACCGGGGGTACTACGCGTAAGGAATGGCGACAGCCGCAACAGCATCAGTGACAGGAGCAAGCACCATGACCAACCCGTTTGCGCAGTCCGGCGAGTGGCTCAAGGGCAATCTGCACACCCACAGCAACCAGTCCGACGGTGAGCCCTCGCCCCAGCAGATCGTGGACATCTACGCCGAACGCGCCTACGATTTCCTGTCCATTACGGACCATAATCGCCTTACGGATGTCACTATTCTGGACGATAAGGGAATAACGCTCATCCCCGGCTCCGAGCTCAACGGCGGGAAGGGTGAGCTGGGCCAGAGCTTCCATTTGGTGCTCATCGGCCAGCACCGGGAAGTGAAGCCCAGCCCCGAGATGAGCGTCCACGACCTCGTGGCCCTGGCGCACAGTGCGGGTGAGTTGTGCTGGATCGCCCATCCGAGCTGGAGTTCGCTCACGTCCGGCGATCTGCTGCCTGTGGAGGGCATCATCGGGATCGAGGTCTACAACACGACTTGCCACCACGGCATCGGGCGCGGGGAGTCGGTCGTGCAGTGGGATGAGCTGTGGGCGCGCGACCGGCAGCCGCTGGGCCTGGCCGTGGACGACGCCCACTGGCACTACCCGGACGCCATCGGTGGCTGGGTGTGGGTGAAGGCCGCCAGTCGCGACCAGGCGGACCTGCTGGCCGCGATCCGCGACGGGATGTTCTACGCCAGCACCGGCCCGACCATCGAGGCCGTGGAGTTCAACGGGCGGCAGATGCGGCTGGAGTGCAGCCCGGCGCAGGAGGTGCGCGTGGTCAACCCACGGCCCGGCGTCGGCTGGACCAGCTTCCGGCTCGGGCGCCCGGGCCCGTACACGCAGATCGAGTGGACCATCCCCGACGCCTGGAACATGGTCCGTGTGGAGATCATGGACGAGACCGGACGCCGGGCCTGGACGAACCCGTTCATCTTTGACTGAGTCAGTCCGTAGGAGGGAGACCTATGAAACGAGTGCTGGCGGTAGCGGTTGCGATGCTGTGTGTCGTCGCCCTGGCGGCGGCGCAGGAGCAGCCCATTCTGCTCCGGTACAAGTTCACGGCGGGGCAGACGGACGTATACACCACCCGGGCCACCGGCACCTTGCCGGTCAACCTCAACCCCGGGCCAGAAACCGGCATCCCGGCCATGGGCTTTGACACCACGCTTGAGATGTCGCTCACGATGCAGAACGCCTGCAAGGCGGTGAACCCCGACGGGTCGGCACAGGTCGAGACGACCATCCCCGTCATGACGGTGCGCATGGGCATCGCCGTGGCCGAGCAGCCCATGGACATCGTGATGAAGTGGGAGAACGGCAAGCTCACCAGCAGCGTCAACGGGCAGGAGCAGCCGCTGGACGAAAACGGCCAGAAGCTGGCCCAGGCGCTCGCCTCCACCTTCAAGTACACGGTCAAGCCCACGGGTGAGCAGACGCCGGACGCGGAGACCATCAAGCTGATGAACGCGCTGTACAACGCGTCTTCGTTCACCGGCCTGGACTTGAGCCGCCTCAGCGCGCTCACCTCCCGCCTCCCGGACGAGGCTGTCGCGCCCGGGGCTGTGTGGAAGGTCGAGGACGAGCAGACCAACGCGCAGGGCGGTCTGTCGGGCAAGAGCGAGATCAAGTTCGCCGGCTACGAGGACCTGCAGGGCGTCCGCACCGCGCGTCTGGAGGGCCAGGCCACCATGTCCATGCACGGCCAGACCCCGGGCACGGGTGGCCCCATGGGCATGAGCTTCAACATCACCAAGCTCGAGACCAACATCGCCTTCGTGAACCACTTTGACCCCGCCAAGGGCGTCACGCCACTGTCGCAGGCCAACATCGCGCAGAACATGATCATGCTGGTCAGCATGGGCGGCATGGCCGGGGGCCAGGCGATCAACCTGCCGGTCACAATCGAGAACGCCCAGATGACGATGGAGATGCGCAAGCAGCAGTAGACGTGGGCGCAGATGTCGCGTGGGCGCGCGTGTCCCCACGCGCGCAACCGCCGGGAGCCGACCCCCCCAGCGCGCGTGCGGACACGCGCGCCCACGCGACTGCATACCGTCCACGCGGCCAGTCGGCCCGGGCATGAAGGTGTCCGCCCGGCGCCTGGCGAAAAGACGCCTTCAGTGAGACGCTACTGCTCGAAAGGCGGGATCCTATGGGTAAGTACTGTCTACCGCTGCTAGCGCTACTGGTCGTTGCTGTGGTCGTGCTGCCGCTGTGTGGCTGTCCGAAGAAGACGGTGGAGACGACGCCGCCGACACCCGACGCCAACCCGCCGTCGGCTACGCCGGCCGCTCCCCCCGCGGCAGCCCCGGCCGCTGCGGGTGAAGCCAAGTGGATGGAGAATCCCACGGTGGCCGACATTCCGGCCGGCCAGGTCAAGGGCATGGTCAACGGCGTGGCCTTCGAGGCCGCTCTGGTCCGCATCGAGAAGGGTGACGGCAAGTGCAAGCTGGAGATGACGGACAAGGCGCCTGACAAACCCACCGGGATGCTGATTGACGACACTGAAGTGAAGATGGAGTTCACGCTGGAGCCGGGCAAGCCGGGCGAGTTCATCAAGAAGATGGCTGACAAGGACCCCGAGAACACCGACGGGTGGTACAGCTACGAGCAGAAGGACGGCTCGCCCATGACGATGAACTCCGACTGGGCCGTCGCGCTGAAGATTGATGAGTGGACGCTGGCCAAGGACCCCAGTGACACGGCCGTCCTCGGCAAGGTCAAGGGCAAGATCTTCCTGGTCTTCAAGGACGACCCGAAGACGTTCGTGGCCGGCGAGTTTGAGGGGGTCTACTTCGAGTAGCCGCTAGTCACCGTTGAGCCCCGGAACGCGCCCTCCCCTCGGAGGGCGCGTTTTCCGTGGGGACAGGCAGTGATGGCCCGGCGGGTGGCGAAGTGTTCTGTCATGGATGAACTGGCCGCCGCCCTGTCAGACCAGCTCCGCGCCCTGCCCGTCGTGGATGCCCACGAGCACCTGCACGCCGAGGAGAAGCGTGTGGCGCGGCGGGTGGATGTCTTCCTGCTGTTCTACCAGTACCTCGCCGCCCAGTACATCTGCGCCGGGATGCCGCCGGAGCGCGCGCAGGCCCTCGAGCGCGAGGACGTGCCCCTGGACGAAAAGTGGAGCATCCTGGCGCCGTATCTGGACCTGGTGCGCGACAACGCCGTGGCGCGGCCGCCGTTTGAGGCGCTCAGGCACTACTTTGGCGAGGACGACCTGACGGCCGACAACTTCGCGCGGCTGACAGAGAAGATGCGCGCCCACAACCAGCCGGGCCTGTTCGAGCGCTGCCTGCGGGAGGACTGCGGCATTGTGGCCGTGCTCAACCAGAACCGCACCATGTGGCGGACCGACCTGTTCCGGCCGATCCTGTTCGAGACGCGCTTCATCGGCGGGCCCAACCGGGAGGGCTACCAGGCCGTGATGACCGAGGCCGCCGACCCCGACCGCTGGGCGCTGTGTGATGATGCCCTGGGCGGCGTGGACGATGCCCTGTTGCTGCCCCCCACCCTCAACGGCCTCCTCGAGGCCATGGAGGCCCTCCTGGAGCGCCGCCGCGAGGAGGGCATGATCGGCGTCAAGAGCATCGGCCTCGCCCATGTGCCCGTCGAGCAGACACAGGCCCTGGCCGCCTACCAGCACCTGCGCGCCGGGCACGCCGACGGCGACGACCTGGCGGCGCTGCAAAGCTACCTGCGCGACCGAATGTGGGAGGCCTGTGGGCGGCTGGGCCTCGTGGCGGTGATCCACACCGGCGTCTGGGCGGGCAACTATGCCGACCCCACGACCATCCGCCCCACGAACGTCCTGCCCATGGCCCTGGCGCACCGGGACACGCGCTTCGACCTGTTCCACGCCGGGACGCCCTCGCCCGCCGACGCGGGGATGGTGGCGCGGGCCACCCACAATGTCTGGCTGAACCTGTGCTGGAGCCACCTCATCTCCCCGCTGCTGTACGGGCAGGCCCTGGACCTGTGGCTCGACTTCGTCCCCGCCAATCGTGTCATCGGCTTCGGCGGGGACTACTGGTGGAACGTAGAGAATGTGTACGGGGCGCTGCTGCAGGCGCGGGAGGCCATGGCGCAGGTGCTGGCCCGGCGCGTTCGAGCAGGCAGCCTCACCGAAGCCCGTGCGCTGCACCTCGCGCAGCGCTGGCTACACGACAACCCGCGGGATCTGTACAGCCTGTAGCGGCGCGCCCGCTGTGACGACTGCGTCGAACCGCTCGACAGCCAGGAGTCGCCGGTGCAGGCAGGTGGCTCTTGATGTCGCCTCGAATGTGGTATCGCGGGAGCGAGTACCCCAGACAGCGGTGCATACACCATGTATGAGTTCACCTCCTCCGAAGACATCGCCGCACTCCGATCACGCGATGCCGCCTTCAGCATGCTCGATGGTCACGCCGCGGAGCGCTACGCCGAGATCCGGACCGACGGCCGGTACCGCGCGCCGGTGGTGAAAAGCTACGTCATTGAGACCGTCCCGAAGCGCCAGCAAGGGCAGCTGACAATGGAGCAACTGCTTCGGGGGTCGGGACTCTGCACGCAGCAGTTCGACGACATGATCTTCCGCGTTGGCGATGAGACGTTCGGCAAGTGGCTGGGGATTCTGGAGCGTGTGTCGCCACGGTTCCTAGTCCTTCACACCACCGAGAAGGTTCATTACACAGACAATATCGTCCACAAAGCCCTCGCTGCCAGCCCGTACCTCGACAACATGTGGGTTGCAGGGCTCTACTTCGACCGCCTGTGGGACTCGGTCCGCCAGTCGGCCTCCAACAACGCCTGGATCAGGATGAAGTTCGAGAGCGAGAACCGGTATGAGACGGACGTTGACACCGTTGACGCGCCCGAGAATGTTGTCCGGGAGAGGGGGATAACCCGTTCGGCGGCGACCACGTTCAGCGAACGCCTTCGGGTGCTGGGCAGAGTTCTGCCTGGACTTCGCGACAACTACGCGCCATTCCACGCGATGTCGATGCTAAGGCTGCCCCCGGCAGGCGGAGGAAAGGGCGGGTCGGACCTTCACTCCACCGGGAAGGTCACGAACTGGGCCCAGAGCTTCTACGAGCACCGCCTCACGGTGGTGAGGGCCCTTCGCGGTTACGAACACAGCACTGCTGCCATCGAGGAGGACCTCCCGGTCGGTCTGGAGCCAGTGCCGGACGGTTCCGCTGTCTCCATTCGGGGCTCAGCGCTGCACGTCAAGTTCCTGCACCCGCTGTCTGAAGAAGCACTGGAACGCTTCCTCTCATCCACCATCGCGAAGGGCAGACCGCCCTTTCGCCTGTGGGGACAGCCGATCCGCATATCCTCGCGACGCTATCACGTGTACGGTGTCGACCTCCACCTACTCCAGCAGTTCACCATGGAGATCACTCCCGACGGGTGCGTCGTCACCATCGGCTCGGGTACCTGTGGGAATGTGGTCCATCGCCTGATTGCCAACATACAGCAACACCTTGTGCCCCGAGTAGAAGCGACCATAGGCGGAAAGCCGTATGCGGACTACATTCAGGCCTGACAGGGGGACGCCGTGACCTGGGATGATCTTGCCAAGGACGAGCTCTACCAGCTGAATCTCTACCTACACCTCGCCGGCATCGGCCCCGCGACCGGTGGCGCGGACAGCATCCGCCCGGTCTTCGCACAGCATGGCTATGCCGTCAAGGCTCTGTCCCCACCGCTGCACCCGGTACCCTCCGCGACCAGTGGCAGCGTCGGAGCCAGGGTCAACAGCCACTGCCGACCCGACATACTGCTGTATGCGGCTGCGGGTGCAGCGATCATCCTTGAGCTGAAGACAGCGAGTTTCGGAGCCAGGTCGTCCACAGCGGCGCAGCTGAGGGTGCTGTTGACTGTCGACCCCGAGGACCTTGCGCAGAGACTGGGCCGCGCTCATCCGCCCTCCCCTGTGCGCCTCGTCGTGGCCGTGAATGGCGCGAGAAGCAGGATGGAGGAAGGGCTTGCCGAAGTGGCTCAGCAGTGCGCGGGATGGCAGACCTGTCAGAGCGCCACGGTGTTTGGTCTTGACTTCGACGGCGAGTGCCTAAGGCTGTTACGCGAGGCGCATGAGCCGGTCCTCAGTAACGAGGGCCCCAACACCGGGGTGATCATAGCAGATGTGGAGCCGGGCGACCTACCTGCCGTCGTCTATCACATACCATATGACCCCGACATCGGGTTGCACAGCCCCCTCGCGGAGATGCAGTTCACGCAGCGTGTGACGGCTACGCTCTTCGCCTTTCTCCTGGCAGTCCAGCCCGACAAGACGGTTTCGTACCGACTCACCGAATGCTCGGAGCAGCTCTGTCCCTCCCTGCTTGAGTTGCTGAAGCACAGCGCCTGCCGCAAGAAGTACTTGGAGCGGATCCGCCAGGAGATACAGAATCTGTGCCCCGACCTGGAACGGTTGGGGCTCAAGACGCAGTACATCGGGCCTACGAAGACGTTCAGCTTCGAGACTCCGCCATCGCACCCCGAGGGGCTACTCCAGATGATGGGTGCGCTCATCCCTCGGCGTCACGCGCATGGCCAGTTGCGCCTCCCCGAAACAGGCTCAATGGCAGAACAGGCGGGGCACCCATGAGGATGTATGTCGTCACCGACCTGGAGGGGGTGGCCGGGGTCTACCAGTGGGAGAACCGGACGGACACCAGCCCCGAGAACCAGGAACGCCGCTGCCGCCAGCGCCGCTGGCTGGCTGGGGAGGTCAACGCCATGGCCGATGGCTTCCGCGCCGGCGGAGCCACCGACATCTGGATCAATGACGGTCATGGCGCAGGCTACACGATTGACCTCGATCTGGTGCGCCCGGGCGTGCGCATCGAGCACGGCGGCAACCGGCCGCAGTACTGCACCGGCCTGGACAGCACCTTCGCCGGCCTGGGCAGCCTCGGCACCCACGCCATGGGCGGCACCCCCCACGCCAGCCTGGCCCACACCATGGGCACGGAGATCAAGTCGTACTCCATCAATGGCATCCAGGTGGGGGAGACCGGCTACCAGGCCTTCCTGGCCGGCTACTACGGCGTGCCCTATGTCTTCTGCGCCGGCGACGTGGCCGCATGCCGCGAGATGGAGGAGCTGTGCCCCGGGTGTGTGACGGTCCCGCTGAAGGTGGGCCTGAGTCTGCTGTCGGCCATGACTGTCACCCCGGTCCGTGCCCGGCAGATGATCCGCGAGGGCGCCGAGGAGGCCATGCGGCGGATCGGGCAGGTCAGGCCGCTGACCATCGAGGGCCCGGTGCTGTTCCGCGACGAATGGCACACCCAGGTCTTCGACCCGGCCAACCCGCCCCAGCACAGCCGCGTTATTGACAGCCACACCCGCGAGATCGAGGCCGAGAACATGAAGGACTTCATGGACAAGATGTACGGCTTCGACCCGGAGTACAAGCCGCTCTGGGCGGATGACCCCACGATACTGGAGCGTCCCTCATGAAGATCTACCTGATGACGGACTACGAGGGTGTGGCGGGCGTCTACACTTGGGAGAACCGCGACGACGAGTCGGCGGAGAACCTCGAACGCCGGTTGCGGAGCCGCAAGTGGCTCGCGCGCGAGGTCCAGGCCGCCGTGGACGGCTTCTACAACGGCGGGGCCACGGAGGTCCTCGTCAACGACGGCCACGGCGCCGGCTACACGATTGACCTGGACGAACTCGACGACCGCCCGCTGGTCATCCATGGCCGCGAGCGCCCCTTCTGGCTGCCCTATCTGGACGCCACTTGCCAGGCTACCGGCCTGGTCGGCGGCCACGCCAAGGCGGGAACAATCCAGGGCAATCTGGCACACACCATGTGTATGGAGGTGCGCAACTACACCTTCAATGGCCTGTCTCTAGGAGAGGCGGGTCTGCAGGCGGCGATCGCGGGACACTATGGCGTGCCCTTCGTCTTCGCCAGCGGTGATGCGCACCTGTGCCGCGAGGTGGAGGCCCTGATCCCGGGGGTCGTGACCGCCCCGGTCAAGGTAGGCCTGAGCCGCCTGGGGGCGCTGACCTTACCCCCGCAGGAAGCGCAGGACCTGATCCGCCAGCGGGCCGAACTCGCGCTGAGCCGCATCGGCCAGATCGAGCCCTTCAAGCTGGCCTATCCCATTGTGTTCCGTGAGGAATGGGAGAAGCCCGTCTACGACGAGTGGAACCCGCCGCCGCACAGTCGGGTTATAGATTCGCGCACTCGCGAAGTCGAAGGCGCCGACATCATTGACCTGGTCTGCAAGCTCTACGGCTACGATCCCGCCTTCCAGCCCCTGCCGTATGACGCCCTGAAGCCCTGACCTGAGCGCCGCCGGGGCCGGCGCCGCAGGTCCCGGAGAACGCTCACATGCAGAACCACAACCACAGCAACAACCCCGCGCGTCGGGCCGGACGGCCTTGGCGCGTGCAGGATGTCCGCGCCCACGCGGCCCCACGCTGCGCCCACGCAGTCGCCGCCGTCCTGCTGGGGCTGCTGGGGGCCTGTGCCCTCGGCCAGGCCGCCACCTTCCCCTTCAACGGCAGCTTCGAGCTGGTCGCCGGCGGCCAACCGGTTGGCTGGCAGGTCGAGGGCGCCTGGTTCGTTCGCCCCGACGCCGCCACGGACGGTCGCAACGGTCTCAGCGTGTTCGGTGACTTCGGCAAGCAGGGCGCGCGGCTCGCCACCGTGGGGTACCTGCGCGTCACGCACGAGCCCCTGACGCTCTCCTTCACGTACTCCAGCCGCACCGGCAACGTCTCGTACGGGTTGGAGTTCTGCGACGCCCTGGGCCATCCCCTCGCCATCGGTGCCTGGGAGAGCCTGCCGACGGCCGATACGACCACGCGGTATGTACGCGAGATCGCGCTACCGGAGACGGTCGAGGTCCCCGCTCCACTGCCCGCCGAGCCGCCTGCCGCCCCTGCGGAGGACGCTGCTCCAGCTACGCAGCCGGCACCCGCCACTCCCGCTGAGGGCGCTGCCCCGGCCACTCAGCCGACTCCGGCTGCTCCCGCGGAGGGCGCTGCTCCCGCCACTCAGCCGACCCCGACCGCTCCCGCTGAGGGTGCTGCCCCGGCCACTCAGCCGGCACCCGCTGCTCCCGCCGAGGGCGCTGCCCCAGCCACTCAGCCGGCACCTGCCGCCCCCGCCGAGGGGACCGCTCCGGCGGCGGCTCCGGCGACGGAAACCGCTCCCGCCGTCGAGACAGCTCCCGCCCCCGAACCTGCCCCTGCTCCTCCGGCGACAGTCCAGGTGCACTATGACAGTGTGCGCCTCGTGTTCCGCCTGGAGACGGACGGCGCGCAGATCAAGCTCGACAACGTGAAGCTGACGCACGACACCACGTATGTGCCGCTGCCGGCGCCGCCGAAGATCAGGGCAGAACTGCGGCCGAACCTGCTGCCCAACGGGGGCTTTGCCATGGCCGGCGAGTGTGACCCGCGCGGCTGGGCGGCCCTGAGCGACACCCATCACGCAGCGGACCTGGCCACGGCGATCCCGCAGTCCAACTTCCTGGTTCTCCAGAGCGCACGAGGTCTGGGCGCAGCGTGGCTGTCTGATCCGGTGCTGCTGGACGGCGCCCTGCCGTACCGCCTGCAGGCCAATGTGGCCGCCGCGGAGACGCCGGACTGCCGCCTGCGTCTGGTCGTGGCCTGCCTCGACCCGCAGGACAACGCGGCAGTGTGGCTACAGCAGGCGGAGGAGGTGCCGGTTGGGCAGAGCGGCGCGGTGACGCTGTCGCTGCCGCGGCTGTGGACCAAGCCTGGGGCCGTGCGCGTCCGGGTGGGCTTCGAGGTGCTGCCCGGCGCCTCCGGCACGGCCCAGGTCCGCAGCGCAGCCCTGTACCCCGAGCCCCTGTCCGTAAGCGTGCGTTCGGCGGCGGTCGCCGGCGGGTTCAGGCGCCCCTCCGACGTGTCGCTGTTCGTGGCCGCGGTCAACAACACATACGCGGCGCTGAAGCCCAAGGCCGTTCTGCAGACCTATGATGCCGACGGCGCGCTCGTGTCCAGCGAGACCCGCGCCATCGTGATCGGCTCGCGCAGCGCCGCCTACTTCCCGTACAGGCCTAAGCTGCGCACCAGTGGGTCGTATCGGCTGGCGGTGCGCATCGTGAACTCGGGGCTCGAACTGGGGAGTTCGAGCTATGAGTTCCGAGTGGGGGAGGTCGCCCCGCCGCCCGCACCGACGGAGTAGAGGCGCCCGTGGGTCCGTGGCGGCCCTGCCGGCCCTCCCATTGCCCATTGCCCGTTCGTTGCTGTCCGTTGTATAATCCCTGCCGCGGCGGAAACTTCACCGCCGCGCCGCTGTCAGAACCCCATGCGTATTCTTCAGATGCCGCGGCCCCGGCCGTGACGAAGGGAGCACCAAGATGTCCAAGCTCGTGGCGGTGAGTCTGGTTCTGGCTGTCGCAGCGATGCTGCTCATCGGCTGTAGCGGCAGCAACGACCAGCTCGTCTACCAGTGGGTCATGGAGCGCGTGAGTTGGAACCCGGCCGGCACGCGCCTGGCGTTCACCGCCGAAGGCGCCAACGGCAACCGCTATGTCTACTCGATCTCGACCGGCAGCGGCAACCTGACGCTCCTGACTCGGACTGACAATGACAAGGACCTCACCGACGAGGGCGGCAAGCAGCCGGCATGGGCGCCCGATGGCGGCGACATCGCGATTGTGGCCCGCCGTGGCGGTGGCACCCAGTCACTCTACTTGATGGACCCCAGCGCGGGTGACGACGAGCGCCTGGATCCGCTGACCAGTGCCGATGCCACCGTCCCCGGCGCCGACGCCCAGCCGAGCTGGAAAGCCGACAGCACCCAGATCGTGTTCGTCAGCACCAAGAACAGCCCCACGGGCCGCTGGGAGATCTGGGTCATTGACCGCGACGGCACGGACCTGCACATGGTCAACCGCACCGACGACGCCACCGACGCCCAGTGGCCTGTCTTCAGCCCCGACGGCACACAGATCATCTACCAGAGCCGGCAGGGCGATACCGGCGTGGACACGAGCCTGCGGGTGGTCAGCGCCGGCGGCGGGGCCACCACGGCGATCAATGGCACCGAGGGCAACAACTTCCGCGAGGAGCACCCCTCGGTCGCTGCCACAGGCACCGGGACGGTCGTGGCCTTTGCCTCCAACCGCAACGGTGACTTCGACATCTGGACGATCGGCCTCGACGGCACCGGCGCCGCCCCTGTCAGCGTGGACGCCCGCTCCGATGGCTTCCCTGTCTGGAGCCCGGACGCCAGCCGCATCGCCTTCACCCGCGAGAACGAGGTCTGGACCATGGAGC
The DNA here is from genome assembly GCA_021372615.1 of bacterium. NCBI lineage: Bacteria > bacterium. The sequence goes on from JAJFUB010000091.1 coordinate 38,862, forward strand.
CCGACGGCACCGACCAGGACCGCGTGACCAAGCGCTACAGCGACTAACCACGGCGCTATCCTCCACATGCGCACACCGGGGCCCTCCGTTCGGAGGGCCCCTTTCCACGTCAGTAGGCCGCTTTCTGTCTGACTGCAAGGGTTCTATCCGCCGCGCAGGGAACCAGCGACCCGGGAGTGATGACAGTGACCTTCTACGACAATGCCTTCACAGCCCCGCCAGGACTCATGGCGCGCGGTGCTGAAGACCGTCAGGGCCTCCTGCGCCACGAGGCCGAGGACTTCCTGCGCGGCCTGTCCGAAGCCTACCCCGAGCGCGCCGATCGCCTCTGGCAGCGCGACTACTCCTCGCCCGAGGCCTACGCCCGGTCCGTCCAGCCCAACCGCGAGCGCTGGCTGCAGGCCGTCGGCGACTGGGGCGCCCCCGACGCCGACCTGGCCCCCGTGGTCGAGCCGTTCGCCGAGAACGAGCACTTCACCGCCTTCTGGGTGACCATCAATCTGTACGGCCACCTGCGCGGGCGCGCCGTCCTGGCGCTCCCCAAGGGTGGCGACAAGCCCTTCCCACTCGTCGTCGCTCAGCACGGCATCGGCAGCTCGCCCGAGCGCGTCTTCGGCTTCGGCGATGACGCCGTGCTCTACCACTGCTACGGCCAGCGCCTGGCCGAGGCCGGCTATGCGGTGCTCGCGCCCCTGAACGTCACCGGCGCCAAGCCCCGTGAGCGCCTCACACGCCTGTGCACAATGCTGGACAAGACGCTGTGGGGCCTGGAGATCGCCAAGATCAAGCGTCTGCTGGACTATGCCGAGACCAGGGAGGAACTCGACACCACGCGGGTGGCGATGTGGGGCATCAGCCTGGGCGGCGCCTACACGCTGTTCACCATGCCGCTGGAGCCGCGCCTGAGGGTCGGCATCTGCACCGCGTGGTTCAACCACCGGGTCAAGAAGATGGCGATTGACGACCCGCGCTACAGTTGCTTCCTGTCGGTGGATGAGAACCACATCTTCATCCCCGGCTGGCTCCGAGAGTTCAGCGACAGCGACCTCGTCTCCCTGATCGCCCCCCGCCCCTTCATGAGCCAGACCGGCAAGGGCGACGGCATCGCCTGGTGGCCCTTCGTGGTCGAGGAGTTCGAGCGCGCGCGGGAGCACTATGTGAAGCTGGGCTTCGAGCCTGAGCGCATGACTCTCGACCTGCATGAGGGCGGCCACGAGATCCGCGTGCAGGCCGGCCTGGACTTCCTGGAGAAGTGGCTGTAGTGGCAAGTGGCAAGTGGCAGGTGGCAAGTGGCGGGGGGCGGGGCTGTTGTCGCTCCCCTCTCCGGAGGCCGAAGGCCGAGGGAGAGGGGCAGGGGTGAGGACGCCGTTCGGCGTTGCCGTTGCGTCCGCAGGACGCTCGCAGACATACCTGAGATGAGACAATGACTGCCGACAGCGACCGCACAACTGACCCCGGCCCGCTGCGCCCCGGCCTGAGCATCCTCATTCCTGCGTACAACGAGCAGGAGCTGCTCGCCCAGTCGGTGGCGCAGATCCGCGCGGCGGCCGCCGAGGCGGCCGAGGACTTCGAGCTGGTCATCGTCAACGACGGCAGCGCCGACCGCACCGGAGAGATACTCGACGGCCTGGCCGCCGCTGACAGCCATATCCGCGCCCTACACCACGAGCAGAACCGGGGCATCGGGGGCGGCATCACCACCGCCGGGCGCCATGCCCGGTGCGACCGGGCCATCATCTGCCCGGTGGACAGCCCCCTGTCGGCCGCGCAGCTCCGGGCCTTTCTGGCCGCCTCGGGGCCGGACACCATCGTCGTCGGCTACCGGCCCCGGCGCCTGGGCTATCGGGGCTGGCAGCACGTGGGCAGCGGCGTCTACCACGCGCTGGCCTGCACACTGCTGGGCCTGCGCCTGCGTGACGTCAACTGGATCCACCTCTATCCCACGCGCCTGTTCTCCGAGTTGCACATCGAGTTTGGGGGGATTGTCTACCTGGCCGAGGTCCTGGCCAAGGCGAAGCGTCTGGGCTATCGGTTCGTCGAGATCGAGTCACCGATGGCGGCGCGGATCACCGGCGTGGCCACGATCAGCAAGCCGCGCACGATCTGGCGCACGTTCTGGGAACTGTGGCGGCTGTGGTGGCGCCTGACCACCGCCCCCGGCCGGCGCTGAAGCGCATGCCCCCGTCTACCACTGCGCGATCCGCCCGAAGGCCTCCCAGTTCGCCAGCGTGATCTCCGTCGCGCGCTCCACATCCAGGTCCTGGCCATGCCGCGTGGTGCGTATCCCCTCGAACATGACGGGCTCCACGAAGCCGACCTCGTCCAGGGCTCGCAGAACCTCCGGCCAGTGGATGGTGCCGAGGCCCGGCGCCAGGTGCCGGTCCACGTCCGCCACCTGCGCCTCCGCCGCGCACGCGCCGCAATTGTCGTGGAGGTGCGTCGTGTAGAGCCACCCCGCCGCCTGCCACACCGCCCCCGCCACGTCAATCCCCGCCAGGTGCGCATGGCCGCTGTCCAGGCAGCAGCGCACGTTCGGCAGGGCCAGCAACTCGAGGAAGCTGATGATGTCCTCGATGCGGCAGCCCGCCGGGTACTGCGGCGGCAGGTTCTCCAGGGCGATGACGACCCCCTCGGCGGCGGCCTGCGGAGCCAGCCAGTGGAGCAGGTCGGCACTGCGCCCGAAGTGCTCGTCGCGCGGCAGCGGCCGGGGCAGAATGCCGAAGTGGAGCACGACCACCCGCGCCCCGAAGGCGGCCGCGCGCTCCACGACGTGCCGGTGCTGGGCCCGCAGCGCCTCCTCCTCGCCCTCAGCCGCTACCAGCCCGGGCTCCCCATGCACCGCCTGCACAGTGACGCCGCTGCTCGCCACCGCCGCCTTGACGTACTCGCGCGCCGCCTGATCCTCACGGCCCATGCCGTCGAAGCCGATGTGCCCCATACCGCGCTCGCGCAGCCACGCCAGCCGGGCCGCCAGTCTCGGGTCACGCGGGTCAATGTAGCACCCCAACTGGAACGGCCCCATGGCCGACCTCCTGGCATGGGGGGGATGCCCCATGCGCGAGCCCGACAGGAGTGTCGGGCGTACCCCGCCCCCGCCCTACAGACCCGACAGGCTCACCGGCCCCATGATCCGCTGCGGCGCGGGCTGCGGCAGGCGCGTCACGTTGACCGTCAGGCCCTTGGCGTCCAGCCTGGCGCTCGTGATGACGAAGCGTGCGTCGCCCTGCACCAGGTTGTCCCTGTAGTAGTCCCGCCAGGCCTGTTCGGCCCCGGCGAAGGCGTGCTCGATGGCCGTGAGCGTTCCGGACGTGAGGGCGAAGCCCTCAGGGTTCGTCCAGCCCAACGACCAGGGGTTGTCCGTCGCCCCGTCCACATGCGCGTACTGGATCCAGAAGCCGGCGATGTTGCTGCCCGCGCGGATGGCCTCGACGAAGTCACCCTCAATCCCGGCGGGCTTGCGGTTCATGCCCCACAACAGCGTGACGACCGGGAAGTCAGCGACCCGCGGCCACAGCGCAGCGACGCTGCAGGGGGGCTCGACATAGACCATGTCGCCGGCGAAGTCGAAGACGCCCCGGAAGGCAATGGGGCCGCGCTGGCCCGTCCAGCCGCCGACCGGCTTGCCCTGCGCGGCACAGAGGTCATGGACACGCTTGCAGAACTCCAGCTTGCGCTCCACCCAGAAGGCCTTCCACGCCGGGCCGGCGCTATCGGCCTTCGGGTCGGGCTTGCCCGGCTGCTTTGCGCACCACGCCGCGAACTTCGCCAGGCACGCCGCGCAGTAGCATGGCTGCCGGTCGAACTCGAAGTTGTCGTCGAGGATGACGCCATCGAGCGTCGGGTAGCTGTCGAGTAGCGTCTGCACAATCCCCAGGTTGTGCTCCCACACGCCCTGATCGAGCGGGCAGACGGTCTGGCGGAGCTTGGGTTCCGGCACGACGCGATCTCTGCCGACATACGGCGGTGCGTCCTTCAGGTGCACCGGGAACCGCTTCCAGTCCAGGTAGAGCCCGCCGATCACCTGGATGCCGCGCGCCTGGCACGCGGCGAGGGCGTCAGCGAACTTGTCGCCCGGGTAGTCCTTGAGCGAGCCGCGCAGCGCGTCGCCGGGGATGCTGTGGGCGCAGTTGATCCCGCCGCCCTCATACCGCAACAACGGCTGGACCGTGGCGACATGCAGCCGTGTCAGGAAGTCGGCGGCTTCCGGAGGTGTGAAGCTCGTGAGGAGGCATGCCGAGGGGTCATGCAGCCAGGTCTCGAGGTGCTGCTTGACGCGCGGCAACTCGCAGGCCACGCGGACCGACGCCGTCTTCCCGTCGGCCAGGCCGGCCACGGGGATCGTCACCGCCGTCAGCGACCCCAGCGTCTGCGCCTCCGGTCGCGCCAGCCGCTTCCCGTCCACCGAGACCGACGAGACCCTGGCCCCGCGCGGGAGCGCGACCCGGAACGTCTGCGGCAGGGGGTGGACGCCCGGGCCATGGGGCAGGAGCCAGGCCAGGAGGTTATCGAGCACCTGCGCTGCCGTGCCGCTGTCGTCGGTGACGAAGCGGTAGTTCGATGGGCAGAAGCCCAACACCGCGCAGCGTCCCTGACCCTCCTCGCGCAGCGACCCCAGACAGCGCCCCTCGGCATCGCGGGCCACCTCGAGGCCGTCCAGCCGGTCGAAGGCGACCATCTCGCGGCCGCCGTCGCCCAGCTTCAGATGGCCCGCAAACACCGGGAAGGCCCAATGCTGCTCCCCGAGGCCGGCCGTCAGGGGCGAGTCGGGCAGCGTCAGCCCCTTGATGTACACACTCCGCGCGTTCTTGACGCCGCAGGCGGCCAGCAGCTCCGGGCAGGACATCGGCCCGCCCCAGTTGCCGTACATCGCGCCACCGGCAGCCACGTACGCCTTCAGTCCCGCGATCTGCTCGGGGGTGAAGTGGCGCTTCAGGCTGGTGACGACGAGGTCGTAGGCGGCCAGCTTCGCCGCGTCGGCCAGGTCGTCCGGCTGGCCCTGCGTCACCGCGAACCCCCGCCGCAGCAGCGCGGAGTAGATCGTGAAGTCATAGCCGTTATAGCTGTTCTCAGGCTGCACGACGAGAGCCGTGCCGCCGGCGAAGGAGACCGGCGCAGCGGCGGCGAGGCCAGCGGCCAAGCAGACAATCCCCGCGAGAACTGCCGTGAGTCGTCGCTGGCCGGTTAGCATGATGTGCCCTCATGTATGCTCTTCACTCGTCGCTCGCCACGCCGGCGGGATCGGCGTAGTGGCGCGATTCATCGCGCCGCCATTCGGCCTCGCCGCTCCATCGTTGGGCGCGATGAATTGCACCGCTACTGCAGCCGCATCTCGTCTATCGCCACCTTCACTCCCTGGGCGCTGCAGGGGTCGAAGCGGAACTGCACGACCTTGCCGCGCCAGCGGGGGTTGGCCTTCAGGTCCATGACCAGGTCGTGCCACTGCCCGTCGGCCACAATGTCCGCGCGGCAACTGAGCGCCTCGCTGACGCCCGAGCCGACCGACCAGAAGAGCTGCGCCGTGTCCTTGCCCGCCGGCAGGCCCTCATACTTGAGGCGAATCACGAGCCGGCTGAACTTGCTCGCGCGCACGCCCTGGAGCGCGGCTGTCAGGGCCGGATCGCGGCTGGCCGTGACGAAGCTCAGCACACCGTTCTCGGCCTTGAAGTCGCCCACGCCCATCGCCGCGCCCCAGCCCTGCGTGCCGTCGCTGAAGTCCCAGCTCGTGCGCGGCGGCACATCCATGTCGGTGAAGTCGTACGGCCCGAGACCCACATCCTGCGGCCCGAAGTTCGTAGGGGCGCGATTCATCGCGCCGGGGGCGCCATGAATGGCGCCGCTACAGAACACATCGCGCACCGTTTCATACATCCCGAAGCCGAACTCCGCGCAGGGCTCGGCGTAGGAGCCCTCGCCCCACTCGTTCAGCGGGCCGAGCATCAGCCGCTTGATGCCGTGCTCGTCGGCGAACTTCTTGGCCTCCTCGCAGATCTGGCGGAAGAGGGGCACCGTGCGGCCGGTGATGACCACGCCGCGGTCGCCATGCCACGGGCGGCTGTCCCAGCCGGTCGAGATGTTCGGCATGAACGGCAGCGTGTCAATGTCCACGAACTGCTGCCAGTGCTCGCGGCTGGAGCCCGCGACCAGGTCGAAGGAGAAGCGCATGGGGTTGGCGGCCTTGCCGCCGTGGCCCATGTAGTGATAGGTCGTCGTCTCCGAGTAGCCCTCGTCCTTGAGCAGCTTGACGGCGCCGGCATCGGGGCTGCACATGGCCATGAAGTAGATGCCCTTGTAGCCGGCCGCCTTCACCATCTCCTGCGAGATGTCCAGCAGCTTCTTGGCCCCGGCGCTGCCACCCATGTCCCGCCGCATGTTCCCCGGCGCCCAGATGCATACCACCGGCATGTCGTTGATGCGGTAGTACTCGGGCATGGCGAAATAGTGGTCAATCCAGTACTGCGTCACGGCCCGCTGGTCCGCCTCCGAGTGCGTGTTGGGGGCGTTGTGGTTGGCCCACATCATGCACCACTTCAGGTACTTGTGGTACTTGCTCTTCATGTAGGCATTGTGCAGCCAGTGCTCCAGGTGCCGCCCGCCGGCGCTCCAGTACCAGTCCACGCTGAAGTACTTGATGCCGTTCTCCACGGCCCACTTGATCTGCCAGTCCGCGCACTCGGGGTTGCCTTCGTCATACCAGCCCAGCACCGGCTTGCGGATCGGGGCGACATCGCGCACGCAGCGCCACTTGTTCGCCCCGTCCCAGCCGGGGAAGTAGTAGGCGCCGATCTCGTAGTCACACTGCACGGGCTTGGGCTCGGGGACATATGAGGCCTTCGGCAGCTTGAGGTCCGGTAGCAGGCGCACCTCCGCCGCCGCCGGCGCCGCGGGCGCGCCCGGCCCGGTCAGCGTCGCCTGCACGCGCGCTGCGATGGGCCGATCAGCGCGCACGATCAGCCGCTGCCGCACCGTCTCGGCAGGCGGCACCTCCGGCAGGTTCAGCGCCGCCCCGGTGCCCACCAGCCGCATGCCGGCCGGCAGGTCCAGCTTCCCGATTTTCAGCCCCTGGGCGGCCGTGCCGCCATGGTTGGTCACCGTCAGCAGCAGCGGGGAATCGCGCCCGGCGCGGTTAAGCGCATCCTCGGCGAAGAACCCCGTCACCTCGACATCGGGCGGGCCCTCGGGCTCGGCGGCCAGGGCCACCGTCTGGACCGTCCCCGCGGCGCCCCGGGGCAGGCTGATCCCGAGCAGCAGGCAGTTGCCGACCCAGCCGGACGAACCCGAGACATCCAGGTTGTAAACATGCGGCCGCCCATCCGCGCGCAGCGGGAAGGCCAGCCGCTGCAGACCCGAGGCCTTGTCCGAGGCCCAGGTGAGCGTGGCCGCCTCGGCGCCGGTCGCGGTCATCTGCACATGCACGACCCACTTGTCATCCACGGGCACCTGCAGGGGCGGGCTCACGAGCTGGAAGTCGTCGCCCGTGGCCGCGAACTGCAGCCCCCGGGCGGGCGTGACCGTGCCGCCGCCTTGGCCGGTCCAGCCCTGCAGCCCGCCGGCGAAGTTCCACCGCTCCTCTTTGACCGGCGCCGCCGCCCCCAGGTCCACGATGCGGATCCAGTCAATGGCGAAGGTCTTCTGCCCGCCGCGCACCGCCGGCAAGTCCAGCCGCAGCAGGATGATCTTCCCCTCGCCCTGCCAGTACGGCTGAATGCGGACCTCGTGCCACTCGTTATCCCCGGTGACGGCGAAGTGTGTCTCCTTGCCGGGCGAGAAGCCGCCGTACTGCGTCTGGGTGGTGTTGGTCCAGAAGATCTCGCCGTCGCCGCCGTCATCGGTCTTCAGCCGCACCTCGACCGCCTGCCACGGCGTCGCCGTGATCTCGAACTGCGGGCCGATGAGGAACGGGTCCCAGTCCACGATCGTGCCCTGCAGCAGGCCGTCGGCCACCTTGACGTCCTTGATGTGGTTGGCGCCCTTCCAGCCCTCCACGTCGCCGGCGGTGTTGAAGTTCCACTCCTTCACCACCTGCGGGGCGGCGAAGATGCAGCTTGCGAGCAACGTCCCGAGCAGCACCAGCATCCCGGCTCTCATGACAGTCCTCCTCAATCCGGCAAGCGTTCGAAGCGGATGCTGTCCAGGCTGAAGCTCCCCGGCGTGTCGCCGGAGCCCACGAAGTAGACGCTGTCACACAGGAAGAACCACTCGGTCGCGTACTTGAGGTCCGCGAAGACCTTCGGCTCCTGACCGGGTGCTGTGACCGTCAGCGTGTACGCCGGTTTCTCGACGCCGAGCGCGAAGTCACACTGGACGTGCAGCCACTGCCCGAGCGGGAAGGCCATGGCCTCGCCGGCGGTGGTGGAGAGCTTCCCGTCGTGGTTGAAGCGCGCCAGCGGGCCGGCGCCCTTGCCCTCGTAGCGAACTTCGAGCAGGCAGTCGGCGCCGTCCACCCGCACGTCGAAGGTCAACCGCGCCCGGCCCGTCCGGAAGGGTGTCACCGAGCGGTGCATGAACGGCCAGAAGCTGCAGCCGGCCGCGTCGGTGAACTTCACGCAGCGCTTCCCGGCCGCGGGGTTTTGATCGCTGACGGCGACCGTCGCCGCGTCGCGGTTCCAGGACTGCCAGGGCGTCGCTGGCCTGCTGCCCACCGCGAGGTCCTCGAAGTCCTCGGAGAAGCCACTCGTCTTGGGGTCGAGGGGGTGGAAGTCCCCCAGCGTCTCGGGGACGTTCTGGCCGCACAGGCCGAACTGCGGGGGCGCGTCATACCCGAGCACAACCGCCGCGTGGTCCTTGAGGTACTCGAGTCGCACCGCCAGGAACTCGCCCTGCCGCGTCACAGTGGCGCCGCTTAGCGCGGGATAGGCCGCCAGGAGGCGCGCCTCGCCCTGCAGCGGCAACCACACCCGCACGTTGCGCAGCTCGGGGTTCAGGTCGGTGTAGTCGTCGGCGTTCAGGTCGGTCATGCGCCCGCCGACGCGGCTGCTCATGTCCACGATGTGCAGGACGATCTGCCCCTGCTTCTGGCGCAGCGTACACAGCAACGGGGCCAACCCGGCATTGGCCACCGCGCCGTACGACGGCCCGCAGCCCAGGGCCTTCAGCGCCCCCAGCAGCGCCTCATCCTGCGGGTAGAGCACCTGGTCAGTCGCCAGGTACGCCACCTTCCCCTGCCCCAGCGTGTGCACGGTCAGCGCCGGGCGGCCGTCGGCGAACGACAGCAGCGTCTGCGCCGTCCCCGGCGTCACATCCCACGACCCCAGCATCCAGCAACTGCGGTCGCCGATCCTGATCGCCGCGGGCTTGTTGGCCTGACGCGCCGTGCGCTTGAGGCCCAGGAGGCCGTCATCGCGCAGGCCGTCGCCGCACACCAGCAGCACGCCGCCCTGGCGGACGAAGGCCTCCAGCCACTGCATCGTCTCGGGGGCGAGGGCGTTCCCCATCGGCAGCACCACCACGCGGTACGGCGCCAGGCCCTGCCGGAGCGTCTCCTCATTGACGATGTCGGTGAAGTAGCGCGCCTCCTGCAGACACCGGGCCGCATTGCCAGCGACGGTCGTGTCCCACTTGCGGCCCTGCGCCAGCCAGGTCGTCTCGCTGTCCAGCACGGCCACCTGCGACAGCGACGTGGAGGGCCCCAGGGCCGGGGCGCGGTCGCGCACGAACTGCGCCATGCGCCGCGTCATCTCGATGGCCGAGGGCGGGAGGTCGCCACCGACCGTCCAGGCGAACCACTGGCCGCCGTGGGCCATCGTCAGCGCGCCTTCCTGGAAGGTGCGCTGCGGCGAATAGACCCGCGTCAGCGCCCGGTAGGGGGCCGCGTAGCTCATGATGTCCCAGGGGATCTTCTGCTGCGCCCCCCAGCGCATGACCACCGCCGGCAGTTGCCGGATCGAGCCACAGTCGCCCGTAAGGGTGTCCGCCCAGTCCGGCATCGGTTCGGGTTTGTGCGACCATGACCAGTTGCTCGTGTACATCGCCCGCTTGCTGGCGGTGTGGATCGTCTCGGCGACGAGGCGGCGGTACTCGTGGAAGCGCTGGTAGTGCCAGTCGCACCACTTGGCCCACAGCGGGGAGGCCTCATCGCGCGGCGCGTCCTGACCCGTGTCAGCTTTCCATTCCCTGAGGCAGTTGTCGCACCAGCAGGGCTTCGTGAGGATGTAGTCACCGTCGAACCAAAAGCCATCGGGGTCGTACCGGGCGATGATCTCCTTGATCTGCGGGAGGAACTGCTCGTAGAGGTAGCCCCTTTTATCGCGGTTGGGCCGGTTGCACACGCACGGGTCGCCGTTGATGGTGATCTCGCCCTTGGCTGTGCGCATGGCCCACTCGGGGTGGTCCTTGACCTGCAGCGGCCGCCGGTCCACCGACATGTAGATGCAGAGCTTCTTGCCCAGCTTCTGCGTGACCGTCTTGAACGTCGCGAGGGTGTCATAGCCGTCGGCGTTGGGGTTGTTCAGGCCGACCTTGGTGGGGTAGGTCGCGTAGCCGTTGCTCTGGGCCGAGACCTGGACCATGGTCACTGGGACACTGCGGAAGGCCTCGAGCAGCTCGTCCGGGGGCACCCCCTTGCCCAGCAGCCCCGAGTGGTTGTCGCAGTGGATGTTGACCAGCGAACTGCGGTACCAGTCGTTGCGCGGCTTCTGGGCCATCGCGCAGGAGGCTACAGCCAGCAGCAGGGCAAGCAGGGCCAGGCGCATGGGCACGGTCCCTCCACGATAGTGCTGCTCTGTTCCATTTCCTCCCCGGCCGCACCTGCCTCCGCATCCTCCGGGCAGCACGCAGGAGTGTCGCAGCCCCGCGCGGAACTCTCCCCTCAGAGACCAATGTGTGAGGCCGACCATGGACATCACGGCGCTATCACGTCACGCCGGCAACCTGCGTAGCATCTACGAGGGGCTGCTGGAGTCCGAACTAGATCGCGGCCTGCAGCGCCTGCTGGCCGACGAGCAGTGGGGGTTGCTGGCCATCTGGGCCATCACGGCCGCCGAGGTGCCGGCGCGGCGCATCATCACCAAGCTGCTGGAGGCCGAGCGCTTCCAGGAGTTGGCGCTCCCCGCGTGTCTGCGGCGGCAGGTGCGGCGGCAGGAAGTCATCGTGCACAACCCCGCCCGCGCCAAGCGCATCTTCCGCGACATGGATGCCGAGGAGGACGAGGCCGGGATTCCCGAGCACATCATGCAGGAGGCCCAGGACATCGCCGACGCGGCCGACACCAGCCGCATGGCCGCGCTGAGCCGCGAGGCCGGCATAGACCGCGACCCTCTGCGCGAGCTGATCGTCAACGGCATCGCCCAGAAGCTGAACACCTCGGAGATCGCCGGCGAGGTGCTGATAGCCATCGCCAAGGCCGGCGCCTTCGAGGACGCGCGGCGCATGGCCGCCCTGAAGTTGGCCAACAATGACCTCGTGATGCGCCGCCTGGCGCGCGAGGGGCGTGGCGCGGACATGATCGTCGTGGCCGAGAACTCGGGGCTCGAATCGGTCCGCACCAACGTCGCCCGCGCGCTCGGGCCCGTGATGGGCGCCATGCGCTCCCAGAAAGACTGGGACAGCCTGCGCTGGGCCGGCAAGCACCACCCCGACCCCAAGGCCCGCGAGGCCGTCGCCAAGGTGCTGGCCGACGAAGCACAGGCGTAGGGGCGGGGATCAGGGGACCGCGCCGTTACCCTTGTCGGGGAGAGGCACCACCGATGGCACTGCGCGTCGGCGCACACCGCAGCAACATCACACCCCACCTGGGCTGCCATCTGGCAGGCTACTTCCAGGACCGCCTCGCCGCCGATGTCGCCGACGAACTGCAGGCGCGCACCGTCGTCTTCGAGAGCGACGACACGGCCCTCGCCTGCTGCGTCCTCGATCTCATCGTGGCCGACCAGGTCTACCTCAACGCCGCCAAGCAACGCGCGCAGGAGCTGACCGGCATCCCCGCCGACCACATCTTCATCTCCTGCACTCACACCCACTACGGCCCCTCGCCGTTCACCCTCGGCAACGTCGTGTGTGAGGAGGAGTACCTGCAGTGGGCGATGGTCACGGTGGGGGATAGCGTGAAGCTGGCGCAGAACCGGTTGCGGCCCGCCGAAGTCGCCTCCGCCTCAGGCGCTTGCCCCGAGGAGACGCACAACCGCCGCTGGCGCATGCGGGACGGCAGCGTGCGCATGAACCCGGGCTATCAGAACCCGGACATGGTCGAGCCCGCCGGCCCGACGGACCCGGAGGTTGTGCTCCTCGTCGCGCGCGACGCCGACACCCAAGACCCCATCGCAGCCCTCGCCAACTACTCGCTGCACTACGTGGGCGGGCCGTACCATGACCGAGTGAGCGCCGACTACTTCGGGTACTTCGACCGGGCTCTTACCCGCATGGCCGGGGGCGAGTTCGTCGCCGTGATGGCCAACGGCTGCTGCGGCGACATCAACAACTGCGACTTCACGCGCCCGGCCTCCGCGTACCCACACCCCTTCTACCAGGCCGAGCGCGTCGCCAACCGCGTGGCGGCGGCGGCCTACTACGCCTGGCTGGGCATCCGCGACTATGACGCCGCGCCGGCCCTCGGCGTCGCCCACGAGACCGTCACCTTCACCCGGCGCGAGCCCTCCGCCGACGAACTGGCCGCGGCCAGGGCCCTGCGCGAGAGCAAGCACGATCCGGCGGACCTGGATTGGATCTACGCGGGGGAACTCATCGGGGTCAGCGAGGAGCCGCTGCACCGCCCGACGCCGGTCATGGCGCTGCGCGTGGGCGATGCGGGGATCGTGGGCCTGCCGGGAGAGATGTTCGTGCAGTACGGCCTGCAGATCAAGCGGCGCTCGCCCTTCGACCGCACGCTGACGGTCGAGTTGGCGAACGACTACGTCGGCTACTGCCCGACCGACCGCGCTCTGGACGAGGGCAGCTACGAGACCCGTCTGGCTCGCACCGCAAAGGCAGCCCGGGGCACCGAGGGGCTCTTCGTCGAGGCGGCGGTGAGGCTACTGAACCAACTGGCGTAGGGCGCGGGAGCCGCATGGCAGAGGCCGCGTGGGCGCGCGTGTCCCCACGCGCGCATCGGTCGTCGGCCCGACAAGAGTGTCGGGCGTACCGCCCCATATCCCCGCCATCCCCCCATCAGGCGCCCCCTACTTCAGCTCCTCCGCCAGTTCCTTCAGCACTGCCAGATCCTCCTCTTCCAGCGCCCGGACGTGGAAGAGACAGATGCCCTCGGCGCCCTGGGCGGCAGCGTGGCGAGTCTGGGCGGACATCTCCTGCGCGTCAATCTTGCCCAGGCTGGAGCTGCGCCCGATGCCGCAGTACAGCGGCGTGCCCACGCCCGTCAGCAGGCCGGTGTGCTCGGCCACAAAGCGCTGGAAGCGGTCGTGGCACGGGTTGTAGCTCATCGGGCAGACGAAATCAAGCAGGCCCTCGGCGCACCACTCCACCCAGTCCTGGCCCTCGGGCACGGCGTCCTTGAGGTAGCGCGCCCGGGCCGCCAGTGACAGCGGCGCGCCCGCGTCGTCGGCGACCTCGCGCAGGCCGTGCACGACCGACTTCACGAACCGGCCGCGCATCTTGATCTCCTGGTACACCATCCCCGGGTTCTGCAGGTCGTCGGCGTCGAGGAGCGGCTTGCCGAGCCACTGCTCGCGCTCGGCCTGGCAGCGCTCGCACCGGCACGGGTGGGTGTTGAGGACCATCGAGTTCGGGTAGCGCAGGTAATCCATGTGCAGGCCGTCGGGGCGGTAGATCTCCATCATCTCGCGGGCGACCGTGCAGGTGCGGCTGCGGTTCTCGCTCCACGCCGCGCAGGGCCAGTTGAGTGCCCAGGACGGCAGGGGCTCGTCGGACGGGCCGGGATCGTACAGCCCTTCCCCGGTCGAGGCCGAGACGGCCCCCAGGCCGATGATCGGGTGGACCTCCAGGCCAACCTGCGCGCCGGCTTCCACACACGGGCCGAGCAGATCGCGCTCCGGCGCCCCGAGCGTCTGGGACTCGAAGTAGTGCTTGCCGCCGCTCATCACAAAGGCGTGGTAGACGTCCAGGCCGCAGTCCTTCAGACGCCCAAACGCGCCCGCAATGTCCTTCAGGCTGTCCTGTCCGGCAGGGAACTCGCTGGCGGGATGTCCCCAGGCTGCAAAATCCATGGCGGTCTCCTTGTGGTTGCGTGTCGGCTATTCGCCTATGCCCCAGGCCACGATGTAGGGCTTGTCATCTGGGTCGACCGTGCGGTACTCCACAAAGGCTCCGGCGGGGGGAATGGTCGGGCCGGACTCGAATGGCCGGTTGTCGAGGATGCCGAAGCCACTCTCCTGGTCGCCTTCCAGGATGATTACCCAGACACCCTCGCAGTTGTCATCGCCCACCGGCAGCAGCACTTTGGCGAAGCTGACATGGGCGTCGATCTGCTGCTCCAGTTGCTCTTGAGTCCATCGCTCCGCGGCCTGGACCGCATAGGGTCGGTCCCCTCCGTCGTTCGTCATGTGATGCTTCCTCCTCCATTGGCGGGCTACTGCCAACTCGTCCGCGGCCCGCCGATGTCCTCGGCCACCGCCTGCAGGAACACGACCTCGCCCGGTGCGGTCTGCAGGAACGAGGCCGGCACGAGCGGTGTGACCGGCCCGTGGGTGGCCAGGCGGCCGATGAAGCGCTGCCAGCTCATGCCGCTGCCGAGGTACGCGTCGAGCCAGAAGCTGCGGAACTGCGCCGACAGCATGATGTTCGGTCCGATGGTATACGCGCACGGCGGGATGGACGACCAGTCGCCCCCCGCGCGCAGCGCGTTGTGCAGGATGGTCATCGGGTGCAGACGCACGTGGGCAGCGTGGGCCCCGCGCCAAGCCGCCACGTCGGCGAACTCCTCCGCCAGGTGCGGCTCCCAGAAGGCGAAGTGCCCGCACCAGCCGATGCCGCCATAGATGACATCGGCCCCCCGCCCTTCGCTGGCCTCGGCGATCATCTCGTCATAGCGGTCCACGTTGTCGGGGCCGGGGAAGTGGATGGCGGCCGGGCGCAAGTCCGGGTGGATCGGCTCGATGAGCTTTTGGCGCGCGGTGTGCTCGAACGACCACGGCGACTGCTCGTCAATCGTCGTGCCGTCTTCGTAGGCGTATTCGTCCAGGAAGAACAGGTGGGCATGGGCGAGCGACACGCCGCGCTCGTTGATCTTGTTGGCGAGCAGAGGGTACTGCCCCGTCGGACCGACGGGGAAGACGCCGACGAAGCGCCGCCCCGCCTCCGCCGCCTGCACGAAGCGCCCCAGCATGTCCTCGGCCATCGCGTCGTACAGCGCGGCCGGCTCCGCGATCACCCGGATCGAGAACTCCGGGTGGTGATGCGGCTCGCGGCGGGTGATGTCCGCCGCGGCGATGGCGCGCACGGCGTCACACGCCGCGGCGTCGCGGAAGGGGATCATGTCGAGCAAGTCACGACCGAGTGGCATCTCCAACTCCTGCAGACCATCCGTGTCCGAGGAAAAAGTGTAGTGCGGGCTTCCAGCCCGCCCAGGGCCAGTCCTTCTGGCGGGCTGGAAGCCCGCACTACACGAACTGACTGGGGTGCCGGCCTGCCCCCTACGGG
Source organism: bacterium (assembly GCA_021372615.1). Taxonomy (NCBI): domain Bacteria; species bacterium. The sequence goes on from JAJFUB010000091.1 coordinate 54,405, forward strand.
AAGAACTGCGCCAGCTTCTGGATCGGCGCCGGGCGGTTGAACTGCCGGCACAGGGCGTAGGCCTCGGCGTACCGCACCCCGCAGGACACGCCATGCAGCACGGCCGCCGCCCTGATCTGCTCGAAGACATCGGTGCGGTGGTGGTCCTGCAGGTACTGGTGCTGGCTCACATGGCAGCGCATCGCCTCGAGCTTGCGCTCGAAGACGGGCGTGATGTCCACGTACAGGTCGGGCACGAACTCCCCGCCGGGCAGGGGGGCCATGTGCAGGGCGCTGGGGATGCCCGACGACGGGGGCTCCTCGGACACAATGGCCGGATTGCCCGCGTTGTTCGAGGCGTTCAGCGCCAACTCCGCCGCCGCCCGGTGGTGCTGGTGGTAGTCGCTCAGGGCCGGCACGATGAGCAGGTCGGGTTGCGTGCGGCGGATCAGGTTGCGAAAGGCCATCTCCGTCTCGCCGTAGTGGGTGCGCACTTGGTCCATGAGGTCATCGTCGCCGAAGCCCAGCCACTCCAGCCTCGCCCCCAGCACCTCGCACGCCGCGGCCATCTCCGCCTGGCGGACGCGGCTCCGCTCGGCTCTCTCCACCCCGGGGAGCCCCCCGAGGTTGCCGTTGCAGGCCACGGCCAGCGTCACCTTCAGCCCGGCGGCGGCCTGCAGGGCGACCGTGCCCGAGCACTGCATCTCGTCGTCAGGATGGGCGATCACCACAAGCACGCGCACGGCACCTCACCTCCCCATGCCTATGCTTCCCACCCGGGCGGTTCACCTTCTCGTCGGCGGAACATGGGGCGGCGTCGGAACGAAAGAAGGAAGATAACGGCACGACGGAGAAGAACGACATGTTATAGGCTCGGCGGACGTTCACATCTTGCGAAGGGTGGGCTCCCGATGCGGAAGGGTTTCACGCTCATTGAGTTGCTGGTCGTGATCGCCATCATCGCGATCCTGGCGGCCATACTCTTTCCCGTCTTCGCCAAGGCCCGTGAGAAAGCCCGTCAAGCCAGTTGCGTCTCGAACCTGCGGCAGATCGGCACCGCCTGCGCCATGTACTCGCAGGACTATGACATGCGCTACGTCCCCAAGTGCCTGGACCGCACCGGCACGGACATGGGCCGGTACTGGTACTACCTCATCATGCCGTACATGAAGAACGAGCAGATCCTGCGCTGCCCCAGCCGCCCGTGGGGCGGCAGCAAGTGTGGCTGCAGCGGCGGGGAGGACCGGCCAAACAACCCCTCCTATGACATGCCCTGCAGCAGCACGGGCACGGCCAGCTCCATGGGGATCATCGGCGCCGGCCGCGCCGAGACGGACGTGCAGGCGCCCTCCACGACCATCTACATCAGCGACATCTACTGCTCAGCCACCACCATGGGCACCACCACCGCCGATGGCGTGGTCACCCGCATGTCCTACGCGACCTCCAAGCGCCACAACGACGGCTACAATGCCGTCTATGCCGACGGCCACGCCAAGTGGCTGAAGGAGGCGCTGTACGGGTACTGGACCATAGACCCGAGCGACTGAGGCGGCGTCCGCGAGTCACGAACTGGGAAACTGTGGGAGCGGTCACCGACCGCGACGCGGATCGTCGCGGTCGGTGACCGCTCCCACAGCCTCCCAGTTCGTGACTCGCGGACGCCGCCTCAGTCGTTCGGGTCTATGGTCCAGTACCCGTACAGCGCCTCCTTCAGCCACTTGGCGTGGCCGTCGGCATAGACGGCATTG